>JABFXT010000819.1 GCA_013361595.1 Nocardia sp.
GCAGGGCCGCAGGTTCGCGGTGACCGTGGGCCGGTTGGCGACCGAGCCGGGCCCGGCGGCCGTATCGGTGGGGTGGCGGATGTCCCGAGTGGGGCACGACGACTGGTTACGCGGGGTTTCCGACCGGATGTGGCGGACCTTCGGGGAGCTCGGCCGTATCCGGGTGGGGATCAAGACCAATGCGGACAAGGTGTTCATCGCGGCGCACTGGGGCGATCCGGCGGCCGAACCGGAACTGCTGCGGGACCTCATCACCCATCACGATCTGCGGCCGTGGCGGATCGAGCGGGTGCGCGAGACACGGGTGCTGTACCCCTACGACCTCACACGGACCCGTCGGGTGCCGGTGGATCTGGCCCGATATCCGCGCACCGCGGCCTACCTGGAGCAGCATCGGGAAGTGCTGGTGGCCCGCGGCTACCTCACCGGTGCGGGCCGGAAATGGTTCGAGCACTGGGTGCCGCAGCGTCCGCATCTGTGGCGGATTCCGAAGGTGGTGTTCCCGGATATCAGCGACCGTCCCCGTTTCGCGCTGGATCGCTCCGGGGCGGTGGTCAACGGTGACTGTTACTGGATCTCGCTGGCGGACCTCGGCGGGGACGCGGGTGCCGCGGATCTGGCCTGTTTGATGATGGGGATCGCCAACTCGTCGCTGGGGCTGCGGTATTACGACGCGGTCTGCGGTAACCGTCTCTATTCCGGGCGGCGGCGCTGGATCACCCAGTATGTGTCCCGGCTGCCGCTACCGGATCCGGGGACACCGGCCGCGGCCGCGATCGTCTGCCGGGCGCGGGCGCTGGCCGAGGACCCCGAGTCTGGTCCTGCCGACCAGGAAGAATTGGACGAACTGGTCCACCGCGCCTTCGCCCTGTGACACGGCCGGGTGGGTCCGTCGGAATGAAGATCCGGAGTCGGGAGGGCTCGACGCTGTTGCGCCGTGAACAACACGGCGGCGCCGAAGGCGACGCCGGGAATGCAGCTCAGTTCGTGTTGTGACCGGAAACCATCGGTAGCAGGGTGCGCCTGGCGAATTCGCGGCCGGCGGCTTCGTCCTGGATGGGGATGAGTCCGTCGGGGGTGAGTGCCAGTGACAGTGCGAGGCGGGCCATGATCTCGGCGACCAGATCGGGGTCGAAATCGGTACCGTTTTCGTTCAGTTCTCGCAGTTTCGCCGCCAGGTAGGTGCGACCGACGGCCAGTATGGGTCCGGCCTCGGTGGTGAGCCGGGGTAGTACGAGGTCCGGTTCGGTGCGTAGTAGCCGGATCAGCAGCGGGTTACCGGCGATGGCGGAGATGAAGGCCACGAAGATCTCTACGAGTTGCTCCTCGGAGCCGGCCACCGTGCGTACCCGGTTGTCGATTTTGGCGACGAAACGCTGTGCTTCGCGCACTGTTACGGCTTCCACCAGGTCGTTCTTCGATTCGAAGCGACGGTAGAGGGTCGCGGGGCTGATCCCGGCGCGGCGGGCGATCTCGCCCATGCTGGTGCGTTTGATCCCGAAGTCCAGGAAGGCCGATAACGCGCTGTCGAGCACTTTCCCGCTGTCGGCGGGGGGGTCGGCAAGGATGCGTTGCAGAATCGGCGGTACGGGCGGCATGGTTTCCACACTGTATCCGACGTCCGGCGCGGGGGGTGACCTGCGCATTGGTTTCGTGCCGGTTGTCACTCTCGGGGGAGATCGAGTTCGGCCATCTCGTGTTCGATCGCGTTGGCCGCGAAATCGACTCCTCTGGAACGTAGTTCGTGCACCCGGCGCCGCAGCGCCTCGATTCCGCCTGGTTGCGCGGCGATATCGGCCACGCTGACCTCTCCGGTCGACCGGCGCGTCCCGGACTGCTCGCACGCCACCCGTCATACCTCCTGCCGGCACCTCACCGTGCCCACGTGTACGGGTCGTCCGAAACGCCGACGCCTTGCAGGACAGTGGGTTTCGGGTGCGCCCGTCTCCCCGGATACGTTGGTTCCATCCTATCAGTCACCTACTGGACGCTTGTCCAATAACGTGTCCGGGGGCGGGCTCGAAGCGGCTCAGATCTCCTTCGCCGACCGGTGCTCGGACATATGGTGCAGATACGCCATGGCATTGAGTTCCACACCGCGCTGCTGCTCGGCGGTCAGTTCGCGGCGCACCTTGCCCGGGACCCCGGCCACCAGCGACCCCGGCGGGATCTGCGCGCCCTCCGGGATCAGCGCGTTCGCGGCGATCAAACTGCCCCGGCCGATCACCGCGCCGTTGAGTACGGTCGCGCCCATCCCGATCAGGCAGTCGTCCTCGACGGTGCAACCGTGCAGGATCGCGTTGTGCCCGACCGACACCCCGGCGCCCACGGTGGCCGGAAAGCCCGGGTCGGCATGCAGTACGCAGCCGTCCTGGATATTGCTGCGCTCCCCGACGGTGATCAGTTCGGTGTCACCGCGCAGAACCGCGTTGTACCAGATACTGACCTGGGCTCCGAGCTTCACCCGGCCGATCACGTTCGCCGTGGGCGCGATCCAGGCGGTGGCATCGATCTCGGGCTGGTGTCCGCTGACTTCGATCCTCATACACGCAACCTAACGCGCTCTATCCTGCGCTCGCAGACGTGGTGGAGACCGGGAACCCCGGCCTCAGTCCTCGTCCGGCGCGCGCAGCATCCACTCGGCACCGGCAGCGGCGGGCAGATCACGCAGCTTGTCCGGATTGCGGACGACATGGATGGCGATGATCCGGTCCGCGTCGACCGTGAACGAGAAGACCCCGTGATGCCGGCCGTCGAACACCAGCAGCCCCGGCATGCCGTTGACCTCGATCGTCCGTCCCCAACCGCCCTCGGCCGCGGGCAGGTGGTACCAGCCGAGCAGCATCTTGGCGATGAGCTCGGCGCCCGCGACCGGCTTGCGGATGGCGGGAACCTTGCCGCCACCGTCGGCGGTGAGGGTCACCCGCTCGTCGAGCACGCCCAGCAGGGCGCTCATATCGCCGGACCGCCAGGCCACCGAGAACGCCGAGACGACCTTCTCCTGCTCGTCGGGCGACGCCGGGAAACGCGGGGTCCCGTCCTCGACCCGCTTGCGGGCCCGCGAGGCCAGCTGCCGGACCGCGGCCGGGGTACGACCCACCACCTCGGCGACCTCGGGCCCCGACATCCCGAACACGTCCTGCAGGACGAACGCGGTGCGCTCGGCCGGGGACAGCGATTCCAGGACCACCAACAGCGCCATGGTGACCCGTTCGTCCTGGGAGATCCGGTCGGCGGGATCCTCCCAGTCCGAGACCGCGGGTTCGGGCAGCCATTCGCCGACGTACTGTTCGCGCCGCATCCGCGCCGAACCGAGCTGATCCAGGGCCAGGCGCCCGGTCACCGTGGTCAGCCACGCCTGCAGATTCTCGATGGGCGCGTCCCCGGATGCCTGCTGCCGTTGCAGCCGCAACCACGCCTCCTGCACCACATCGTCGGCGTCGGCGAGGCTGCCCAGCGTGCTGTAGGCGAGTCGGCGCAGGTAGGGGCGCAGTTCCTCGAAACGCCGGGCC
>JABFXT010000794.1 GCA_013361595.1 Nocardia sp.
CGGGAGATCGATGTGTACGGGCGGGCTTTCGACGCCCTGGCCGGACAGTCGGTGACCGGGGAAGCGGCGCGCGGGTTGATCTCCGCGGCGCAGCGTGGGCGTGCCGCGCCCACCGGGACGGCCGACCGGGGCTGACCCGCGGGCCGAGCGGCGGTCAGTGCCCGTGGCGGCGCAGGAAGTCGTCGATCAGGGCGTTCACCGCATCCGGTACCTCGATCGCGAGGAGATGGGCGGCGTCCTCCAGGAAGGACAGCTCGGCGCCGGGAACGGAGCGTGCCATTTCCTCGACCTCGGCGGGCGGGAAGGTCGCATCCTGCCTGCCGCCCACGATCAACGTGGGGGTGCGGATCCGGCTGAGCAGTTGCCGCTGATCCGGCCGCCGGACCACCACGCTGCGCACCGCGTGCCGGACCGACCCGATATCGGCGGCGCGTACCGTGCGCCCTACCTTTTCGACCACAGCCGGTCTGGTCCGCATGGTCGTCGGGCCGAGGAAGGCGGCGAGCGCGGAGCCGACGAGCGGTCCCCGGAATCCGCCGAGGAGCCGGGCGAGTGCGAGCAGGGCTCCGTATTCGAGGCGCTGACGCGTTCCGGCGGGTGCGGCCGTCCCGTTCATGAGCACGGCGGTAAGCACCCGTTCGGGGTAGAGCGCGGCGAAGGTGGCACCGATCATCGCGCCCCAGGAATTCCCCACGATATGCGCCCGCTCGATATCCAGTGTGTCGAGGATCCGGCCGACGCAGTGCGCGCATTCCCCGAAGGTGAACGGCCGGTCCAGCGGAGTGCTCGCGCCGTGGCCCGGTGGATCGACAGCGACGGTGGTGAACCGCTCCGCGAAATACGCCACCTGCGCGTCCCAGAGCGTGTGGTCCATCAGCAGGCTGGGCCACAGCAGCATCGCCGGCCCGGTCCCGGTGACCCGGACGCGCAATGTGCCCAGCTCGGTGGGGATGTCCCGATCCGGCACACTCACGCCGCTCCTCCCGTCTCGGCCGGGGTGCGCCGGCGAGTCGTCCGATAATGCTGCTCACCCGGCAGGCAGCAGCGTCCGGTCTCGATATCGTGCACCAGATCGCGGTAGACGATCTGTAGTTCCGCCAGGCGCGTCCATTCCGCGTGCATGCGCTCGCCGGCCGGGTCGTCGTGGCGTAGCAGGTGGAACGCGCGGGCGGCGCCGGCGGCGATCACATCGATCAGTTCGCCGAGGGTGCGCTCGTATACGCGGACACCCGCCGTGGGCGCGGGCAGATGCCGCGAACTCCAGGCATTGATCTCGGCGATCAGCACCCGGCGGCGGGATCGCGCCCGGAATCCGGCGAGCCCCGATTCGAACCGGTAGGACTCCGACAGCGCCGAGGCGAGGCTGCACACCGGCCCCTCGGCTTTCCGGCCGCCGACCGCGTACAGCAATTCGGTAGGGCTGGGCAGCGATGCCGTAGCGGGGCTGGGCCGTGTCCGGTGCGCGGTGATATCGCTGTCGGTGTGATCTGCCGGTCCGTGCGTATCGCGCTGCGCACGGGTGCCGGATTCGTCTGCGCAGCCGTGGACCGACGAGCATTCATCCACCGGCGCGCGATACAGCTGAACGGGCATTTTTCTGTCGTACTTTCGCGAGAGATTCCTGGGGAATGAACCGGTAGGGTTCGACCGGGAAAACAGCAAACCGGTCGGGTACCTCTCCGGAAACGCATTTCTCTGCCGCCTGAGCTCCGATCGGTTCCGAATTCTCGTCACGGTGTCGCACGAACGAGGTATTTCGTTTCGTGCCCCATCGGGAGCGGGCAATTCGATCGTAGGGCGCCCCGCGCGCCCCGCATATGGGCCCGCGTGATGAAACATCCGCTCGCTCTCGTGCTGCGCGCACAAACGGGACCGTATGCGGCCGGGCAGCGCCGAATCCCGGGGGGTGGCGCGGGCCGGTATCCGAACGGGAACTGCGCTGGTCCACCCGCTTCCGGGCCGCGCAGCCGGGCCGGCCCGATGGTTCGCCGGATCGGTGTCGCGACCCGGTCCCGGGCCGGATACAGGTCTCGGCCGCGGGGCGGGAAGGGTGGAGAACAGGAAAATGAAAAGTCCACGTTTCGAGATTTTCGGTGGAAACGTAGGAAAAGGTGTATCAGATCCGGAAACCGGTATAAAGTCACCCCGTAAATCTGGGGCAAGTGCGGAGAGTGGGAGTTTCGGCACCGGTGAAAGTGCGCGCGGGGCGCGGTCCCGGTGCTGCTGGGCCGAGCGACGGCCCGGCACTCACCCGATACGGTGCCGCTCGGCCGGTCGTCGAAGCCTTCCCGACCTGCGGGTATTCTGAGATACTGAGGGCGGCACTGCAGCAACAGCTATCGAAATCGCCGTTCGCCGTGCGGACCGGCCGGGATGACACCGGAGCCGACTCGGTGCGCGATATCGAGCGTTCGATGGGGAGGGCCGGTCATGGACGAGTTCCGTTCGGTGACTGTGCGATCGGAGATCGCGTGTGACATCGAGGGCCGGCCGCTCATCGCCTCGGCTCCGGACGATCTGCCGCGCGTTGTGGTGGCTTCGGCCGCGGTGCACCGGCGCCGGGGGCCGGGATGACGGTCGCCGCCCGGCTGGGTCTGGTCTCCCGGCGGCTCCACACAGCGGTGACCTCGGGCAGCGATGCGATGAGCCACCGGGCGACCGGGATGGCCGGGGATCTGCGTAAAATCGCCGACCATTTCCTCGTGGTGGACAACAGAAGTGCCCTCGCCGCGCGCCGGATCGACCCGGACGCACCGATTCTGTCCGGAGTGAGCCCGGTGAGCGGAATGCGATATACGTTCCACCCGGATCAGGTTCGCAGCCTTCCGATCCTGGGTCGTGACAACAAGATCGTCGGCGTGCACTTTCCGCTGAAACTCCGTGATTCGAAGAAACCCATGACCTTCACCCGATACGCGCTCGACACCATGAACGGTTTCTACCGGCAGACTGTGCGCGGCGGCCGGTCGGCACGAAGACCCAAATGGATGTACAAGGGGAACGTGCCCACACCGTGGTCGGGCAAGGCGAAGGACCTGATCTTCGCGCGGGCCCACGGCAACGCGGACAGCTACTACGTGCAGATCGCGAAGAAGATACCGTTCACCGATCGGAGTTGGTGGGTGCCCGTGCGCATCGACGGAGCGAACTACGGCCTGCTGCTCGCCGCGAACAGACATTTCAAAGAGGCCGTCCGGGGCGCACCCACCGCGGATCTGATCCAGATGTCGTGCGGGGTCGCCGGCGGCCGGGCCGCGCCCGAGTCGGCCGTGGCGATGCAGTCCTACGGAATAGGTCTCGACGTCCACGCCACCGAGCGGGTCCACATCTACCTCGCCGACGATATCGACAAGGGACCTGGCCTGATCCGGCAAGCGGGTTCGTCCGTCAGCGGGCACGGTACCGAGGTCGAAGTCGACTCCAGAGGGGACGCGGTGTCGTCGCCGTGGCAGATCTACGAGGCATCGAGGCAGGCACCGCCGGTGGATTGAATCGCCACGGCGGCGACGGG
>JABFXT010000473.1 GCA_013361595.1 Nocardia sp.
CGGATGTGCGCGGGAAGGCATGGAACCGGGCCGGCGTCCGGTCTCGTGCGCCGGCGGCCGGTGTTCCTGTTATCGGTGTCCCGGTCGGTCGGCCGGATCGGGCGACCGGCGATCGCGCCTGCGGTTGTTGAGCAGAAGGGCGACGATTCCCGCGCCGTAACACCCCGCCCCGGCCAGCACAACGGCCGGTGACCTGCCGTCCGCCGGGACGATCAGTGCGGTCACGGCGACCGCCAGGACGAACGCGATATTGAACACCGTGTCCTGCAGGGCGAAAACCTGTCCGCGCCGGTCGTCCGGAATATCCATCTGCATGGCGGCGTCGCCGGTGAGCTTGATCGTCTGGCCGGCGAGACCGAGCAGGAACGCACCGGCGAGCAGGAGATGGTGGGCCCGCTGCACGGTATCGGGCGCATGGGCGAAAGTAGTCGGGAGAACCAGCGCGAGTTGTACCGCGATCGCTGCGGACAGCGCGAGCAGTATCGTTCTGGACCGGCCCAGGCGTGGGATGAGCAACGGGGTCAGCAGTGCTGCCAGCAGCATTCCGGCGGCCGTGGCGGTGATCGCGACACCGAATCCGATGAGCCCGCTGTCCACGGCCGCGCCGTGCGAGGGCGCCTCCCGTAAGACCAGCACCATGACGAGAGTGTTGGCGCCGAAGACCACCCGATGGGTGCCGATCCCGATCATCGCGGTGGACACATCGACCGAATGCCGGACCGCCCGGGCACCGACCAGCAGCCCGGCCAGTACCGCCCGGACGGCGCCCGCGGAAGCCCCGGGCTCTGCTTCCGGACCGAGGGTGCGGGGCCGGAATCCGGCCGTGAGCACCACTCCCGCCACCGAACCGCTCGTACTCAATGCCACGGCGACCGCCGATCCGGTATCCCCGGCGCCGATCGCGCCGATCGCCGCCACCGCTGCCCCGGCGCCCGCCGCCGCGCAGGCCGACCCCGCGGTGGCGAGGACGGAATTGGCCGGTACCAGCCGGTGTTGTGCCAGCACCCGCGGCAGTGCCGCCGAGACACCGGCGGCGGTGAACCGGCTGATCCCGACCACCGCGAGCGCCAGCAGCAGCAACGGGCTCGCGGCCGCGCCGGCGAGCAGCCCGAGCGCCACGGCGGCGATCAGCAGACCGCGCACCAGGTTGGCGACCAACAGGACCTGCCGCCGATCCCACCGGTCCAGCAGGGCGCCGGCATATGGTCCGATCAGCGAATAGGGCAACAGCAGCACGGCGAAGCCGGCCGCGACGGCGAGTGGATCGGTTTCTCGTTCGGGGTTGAACAGGATCGCGCCGGACAGCGCGGCCTGGAACATCCCGTCGCCGAACTGGCTCGTGAACCGGACCAGGGTCAGCCGGATCGCGCCGGGGCTCTCGGTGATCGCGGCCCGCAGAGCTGTCAGATCGTGTCTGCGTCCGCCCCCTCCGGGTGTCCGGTCCGTGGTGGTGGGTTCGGGCGCAGAGCTGGACACCGCCGCGACGCTACCCGCCCCGGAGCCCGCGGGGCATTTCGGCCGGGCCGGGCACTCGTTCGGTGATCAGCAGGTCGACCGCCTCCCGCATATCGGGGGCCATGGGCAGGGTGCCGAGGGCGCCGGCGTCGATCCAGGCGTAATCATCGTGCTCGTCCGGGTCCAGTGTTATCTCGCCGGGTTCGGCCTCGGCCAGAAAACTGAATTTGCGTACCTTGGCTTTGGTCCGGGTCGCGTAGTCGAACGAACCGAGGAAATCGGTGATGCGGCTGGCCACCAGCCCGGTTTCCTCGAACAGTTCCCGCGCGGCCCCCTCGGGGAGCGATTCCCCGGATTCGACCCCGCCGCCGGGTAGCTCGTACATTCCGCCGAGGTAGTCGCCCGGTACCCGGCGCACCACCAGCAGCTTCCCGCCCCGGAACACGGCGACGCCGACGACCAGGTCGGTGACGCCGTCGCGCCGCGCGGCGGCACGCAGCCGCTGCTCGGTTCGCGCGAGCGCTTCGGGGCGCATCTTCCACCTCCCGGTTCCTCGTCTCCATTTTCGACGAAACACGTGCCACACCGCTATTACCGCCCTGGTTGCTCACCGGCCGTTCACCCCGAGGTCGCTCGCGTAAAATGCGCGGAGCGGACAATCGACGAGGTCGTGGTGTCGCCGAGTGCTACATACGGGAAAGGTAATTGTGCCCGAGCCGGAAAGGAGTCGCGCTGGTGATCGTATGAAGACCCGGATATCCTGGCTCGATTCCAAGCATTCGTTCTCCTTCGGCTCGCACTACGATCCCGAGAACACCCACCACGGTCTGTTGCTGGTGAACAATGACGATATCGTCCTGCCCGGCCAGGGCTTCGACACCCATCCGCACCGGGATATGGAAATTGTGACCTGGGTGCTGGAGGGTTCCCTGGTTCACCAGGATTCGCTCGGTCACAGTGGTGTCATCTATCCGGGACTCGCGCAGCGGATGAGCGCCGGTACCGGGATCCGGCATTCGGAGAAGAACGATTCCTGGCGGGTCGAGGGCAACCGGCCCGAACACGACGAACCGGTGCATTTCGTGCAGATGTGGGTGCTGCCCGACGAACCCGGGATCGAACCGGGCTATCAGCAGCTCGAGATCGACGACCAATTGGCCGCGGGCGGGTTGACAACCGTCGCGTCCGGATTGCGGCGCTATCGCGATCGCACCGCTGTGGCCATCAACAGTTCGCATTCGGCGTTGCATGTGGCGAAGCTGGCACCGGAGGGCCGGCCGACCGTGGACCTGCCCGAAGCACCGTATGTACATGTGTTCGTCGCTCGCGGTGCGGTCGAGATGGAGGGCACGGGCCGACTGGACGTGGGTGACGCGGTGCGCCTGACGTTTTCCGGCGGCCAGCGCCTGACGGCGCTGGAGCCCGCCGAAGTACTGATCTGGGAGATGCACGCCCGGCTCGGCGCCGGGTAACGTCCGAAAAGTCCGGATAGGGGGTCGACCCGAACGTATGGACCCTCGACAATGATATGCGGACCGAGATCGCCCGAGCGCCACCGCGGGGGTCTCGACCAGCTTCAGCCGAGGAGGAATCATGTCCTACCCACCGCCCCCGGGCTATCCCGCACCCGGACCCGGCCCCTATCCCGGCCCCGGCGGACAGCCCGAGTACTGGCAGGAATCGCCGAAGCGCAAAGGTATGGCGATCGCCGCGCTGGTCCTCGGCATTCTCGGCGTACTGAGTTTCTGGACGATCGTCGGCGGGATCCTGTTCGGGCTGATCGCGGTGATCCTGGGTGTGATCGCGCTCGTGAAGGCCAACCGCGGTACCGGCGGCGGCGGTGTCATGGCGGTGATCGGCCTGATCCTCGGTGTGCTCGCGATCGTCGGGGTGATCGTGGTCGCCATCATCGGCTGGGGGATCTGGTCGGATTCGGGTGGCCGCGACTTCGTGGACTGCGTGAGCAACGCGAACGGCGATCAGACCGCCGTCTCGCAGTGTGAGGACGAGTTCAACCAGCGGATCGAGGACCAGTACGGGGTGACGAT
>JABFXT010000133.1 GCA_013361595.1 Nocardia sp.
GCTGGGCTGCCTCAAGATCCGCGCGGTCCCGGTCAACGTCAACTTCCGCTACGTCGAGAACGAGTTGCAGTACATCTTCGAGAATTCGGACATGGTGGCGCTCATCCACGAGCGTCGCTACACCGACAAGGTGGTGAATGTCCGGCCGAAGGTCACGCAGCTGAAAACTGTGCTGATCGTCGACGACGGCACCGAGGGCGCCACTCCGGCCGATGCGGTGGATTTCGAGGCGGCACTGGCGGAATCGTCGGGAGAACGCGATTTCGGCGACCGCTCCAACGACGACATCTTCATGATCTACACCGGCGGCACCACCGGTATGCCCAAGGGCGTGATGTGGCGGCACGAGGACTGGTGGCGGGTGCTCGGCGGCGGTATCAACTTCATGACCGGCGAGTACGTCCAGGACGAATGGCAGCAGGCCAAGAACGGCGCGGCCGGCGGTCAGATGGTGCGTTACCCGATTCCGCCGCTGATCCACGGCGGTTCGCAGACCGCGGTTTTCCACGGTCTGTTCGACGGCGGTAAGACCATCATGATCCCGGAGTTCGACGCGCACGTCGTCTGGCAGGCCGTGGACAAGCACGGGATCAACATGATCTTCATAACCGGCGACGCCATGGCGCGGCCGATGCTGGACGCGCTGAAGGCCGGTCATCCGGAGACCGGTGAGTCCTATCAGCACGCCAACCTGTGGGCGATGGCCAGCAGCGCGGCGCTGTTCTCACCCGCCCTCAAGGACGAGTACATCGACCTGCTGCCGAATACGGTGATCACCGATTCGATCGGTTCCTCGGAAACCGGCTTCGGCGGTATCTCCATCGCCGCCAAGGGCGCGACGCATACCGGTGGCCCGCGGGTGAAGATCGACGCGTCCACCGCGGTCATCGACGAAGACGGCAAACCTGTCGTCCCGGGTTCCGGGCAGACCGGTGTGCTGGCGCGCAAAGGTCATATCCCGATCGGGTACTACAACGACCCGGTGAAGACCGCGGCGACCTTCAAGGAGTACGACGGCGTGCGCTACTCGATCCCGGGCGACTGGGCGCGGGTCGAGGAAGACGGCACCGTCACCATGCTCGGCCGCGGATCGGTCAGCATCAACAGCGGCGGCGAGAAGATCTACCCGGAAGAGGTCGAGGGCGCGCTGAAATGCCACCCCGAGGTCTTCGACGCACTGGTGGTCGGTGTCCCGGACGAGCGCTGGGGGCAGCGGGTGGCGGCCGTGGTGCAGTGTCGCGGCGGGAACCGCCCCACGCTGGAGGAACTGCGCCCGGTGCTGACCCAGGAGATCTCCTCCTACAAAATGCCGCGCAGCCTGTGGTTCGTCGACGAGATCAAGCGGTCGCCGGCGGGTAAGCCCGACTACAAATGGGCCAAGGCGCAGACCGAGGAGCGCGACGCCGACGAACACGGTTCGACGGGGAGCGCTTCGTAAGACCGACGTTGCCTGCGGCTGCCGCATGGGAAGGATTGCGGCAGCCCAGGTCACGAACCAGTTCGGTCATGGACCATATGTCGTGATGCGCTCACAGCACTGGTCGGGTTCATAGTGGTACCGCGTGGTACCGTTCGGTATGGCCGGTTTGAATGTCAGATTCAGCGATGAGGAGCTGGAGGCTCTTCGGCTGCGGGCGGAACGGGAGGGGCGGAGCATGCAACAGTTCGCCCACGATGCCGTGATGACTGCGATCAATGAGCATTCGCGGCTGTTCAACGAAGCCGCCGATCATGTACTGGTCGCCAGTCAGGAACTCAATCGGCGACTCGCCTGATGGAGTACCTGACGCTGGTCGAGTTGATGAACCTCGCGGAGCGGCTGGGCACTGCGGAGGTCCGGGACTACGGGCTCCTGGAGTCGGCGCTGGCGCGACCACGGGCCAGCGTCTTCGGTCAGGACGCCTACCCCGATATTTGGCAGAAAGCCGCCGCATTGATGGAGTCGATTGCGCGCAACCACGCGATGGTCGATGGAAACAAGCGGCTCGCCTGGTATGCCACATGGGTGTTCCTCCACCTGAACGGGCATCCGCTGGCTGCAGACTTCGATGTGGATGCCGCCGACGAAATCGATCTGGCAGTGTCGCAAGTTCAGCTCGATCTGGCGAAGATCGCCGAAGAGTCGACGCGGTTCGAACGGTGACCGGCCGCGAACCGCTGGCCGGCCGCAGAGGCGATTCCGAGCGTGACCGCTGCGAAGGGCCGTCTCGGTGCTCACAGTCGGGCCCGATTCCGTCCACTACGGGCCGGGAACGATCAGGTCGATGGTCGGGAAGTAGCTCTTGAAGCATTGCTCGTCCCGCGTCAGCAGCCGGTAGCCGGACACCGCGGCGTGGGCGCCGATGTAGAAATCGGGCATGGGTGAGCGCTTCGTGCCGTCGTTTCGCCGATAGCGCTGGTATGCCTTGCCCGCCAGGAAACCGGCTCGGAAGGGCAGCGCTTCCCGGACGAAGTCCTCGGTCGGCAGCAAGCTGTCCAGCAGTTCGACCGTGTCGTAGCCGACCGACACCTCCGCGTACACGATCGGATTGATCACCACCCGGCCGAAATCGACTGCCTCGGCCAGTCTGTCCGCCGACCACTGCGACCAATTCTTGTCGTCGGTCAGTACGTCCAGCAGGACGCAGGAGTCGACCAGCGTCGTCGGGCCGCCGATCGGACGCAGGTTAGTCACCACGGAGCAGTTCCATGATCTCGTCGGTGCTCATGCCCTCGATCTCTTTGCTGTCGGCAGTTCCGCGCATTCGATCGACGAGCCGCCGGCCGCGAGTAGGAGAGTTGTCGCTCCGGACGATCCGGAGCGCGCCGTCGGCCTCGATCACCTCTACATCGTCGCCCTCGCGCAGGTTGAACTTGGCGCGTAACGACGCGGGGATGGTGACCTGGCCTTTGCTGTTGAGGATCACCGCGCGCTCCTGTCATACGTAATACCTGTAGTACGTAATACTACGCGCGGCGATACCCCTCCTCGATGTAGCGGTTCAGGCCGACTCGGGAACGAACTGGGCCAATGGCAGCAGATGGTTGGTGGCGCTGCCCAGGGCGAACTCGTTGCGGGTGGCGGCGGTGAAGTAGTTGTGCACGATATGGTCGCGGTCGATACCGACGCCGCCGTGCACGTGGACCAGGGTGTGCGCGACCTGGTGGCCCGCCTCGGCGGCCCAGAACTTCGCCGTGTGCACCGCCTCGGTCGCGTCCAGGCCCTCCGCCAGCTGCCAGGCCGCCTGGGTGACGGTCAGGCGCAGGCCCTGGAGGCTGATGTAGCTGTCGGACAGCCGCTGGGCCACGGCCTGGAAGCTACCGATCGCGCGACCGAACTGTTCGCGTTCCCGGGCGTAGCCGGCGACGAGGTCCAGGGAGCGTTCGAGGGTGCCCAGCTGCTGGGCGGCCAGGCCGAGCCAGGCGCGGTCGAGCAGCCAGTCCAGGATCCGGGCGCCGTCGTCGACGGTGCCCAGCAGTTCGGCCGGGGCCCCGGCGAATTCGACGAGTGATTCGGCGCT
>JABFXT010000785.1 GCA_013361595.1 Nocardia sp.
GAAGTACGCGAGCAGTTCCGGCCACTCGGTATCCGATTCGGCGTTCAGCGGGTTCAAGGTCTCGGCGGTGCCGTGCGTGAACACACCCAATCCCTCACCGCGCATATGCGCGACACTCGCGGCCGGACGGGCCGCCAGATGGCGAGCCTTGGCGGCGCTGCGCGCGGTACCGAAGTACCACCGGCCGTGCAGGAAATGCCCGTCGACACCGCTCACCCGCGGCTCGCCCTTGGCCGTCACAGTGGACAGGGTGAGCAGGCACATACCGGTGAGCACCGAGGTGAGCTGCTCGGCGGTCAAGGTGCGGTCGGTGGCGATGATCGAGCGGAGATGACCCGTGGCACCCGCGAGCGAGGTGTCGAGCAGGGTCTGCAGTGCGGCCATTTCTTCGGGGGTTTCGCGCATTACTCCACCGTAAGAGCGTCGGACCGGGTTCCGGTTGACCGGAATTGCTCTGTATCCGGCGGGTCGAGCAGCCGCCTTCGAGCGCGCGGAAGGGCTACTCGAGGTCGTGGGGCAACAGCCGGAACGCCGCGTATCCGGTCAGTGGTCGCAGCGCCCGGAAGTCGCGGCGGTCGAGCGTGAGCACCGCATCGGTGTAACCCGATCGGCCACCAACCGGAGGATCCCGTCGGCGACGCGGTGGTCAAGGCAGAACATCCCGTTCGGCGCGCCGCATCGACCGTTCATCGCAATCGTCGCGGCGCCGAATGGCCATCGGTTACGTTCATGTGACCGGCATGTCCGCTCGCTGTACAGGAGTTGCCCGATGGGGACTATCGAATACCTCAAGACCGACCCAGGCCTACCACCCGTGGGTGTGGTCGACCGGTCCCCGATCACGCCCGTGAAGAAAGCGATCTTCGCGGCCATCGGCGTGCTCGGCGCCGTGGCCTGGACGATTCTCGCGATCGCGCGTGGTGAATCGGTGAACGCCGTCTGGATCGTGATCGCGGCGGTGTGTACCTACATCATCGCGTACCGGTTCTACGCGCGGCTCATCGAATACAAGGTCGTGAAACCCCGCGACGACCTGGCGACTCCGGCCGAGATCCTGGACAACGGCAAAGACTTCATGCCGATGGACCGGCGGGTGCTGTTCGGGCACCATTTCGCGGCTATCGCGGGCGCGGGCCCGCTGGTCGGGCCGGTGCTGGCCGCCCAGATGGGATACCTGCCGGGCACGATCTGGATCATCGTCGGTGTCGTATTCGCCGGCGCGGTCCAGGACTACCTGGTGCTGTGGGTGTCGATGAAACGGCGCGGGCGCAGCCTCGGGCAGATGGCGCGTGACGAACTCGGCGTGATCGGCGGCGTGGCCGCGATCGTCGGCGTGCTGGTGATCATGATGATCCTGCTCGCGGTCCTCGCGCTGGTCGTGGTGAACGCGCTGGCGCACAGCCCGTGGGGCGTCTTCTCCATCGCGATGACCATCCCGATCGCCCTCTTCATGGGCGTGTACCTGCGGTATCTGCGGCCGGGCGCGGTCGGCGAGATCTCCGCCATCGGTTTCGTACTGCTGATCCTGGCGATCATCGCCGGCGGCTGGGTATCGCACAACGACACCTGGGCCGGATGGTTCACCTTCCATCCGGTCACCATCTCCTGGATGCTGATCGGCTACGGCTTCGTGGCCTCGGTGCTGCCGGTCTGGCTGCTGCTGGCGCCGCGCGACTATCTGTCGACATTCATGAAGATCGGCACCATCGGCCTGCTCGCGGTCGGCATCCTGGTGACCCTGCCGGTGCTGAAGGCACCCGCGGTCTCGGAGTTCGCGACCTCCGGTACCGGCCCGGCCTTCGCCGGCAGTCTGTTCCCGTTCCTGTTCATCACCATCGCCTGCGGTGCGCTGTCCGGCTTCCACGCACTGGTGTCGTCGGGTACGACACCGAAACTGCTGGAGAAGGAATCGCACGCCAAGATGATCGGCTACGGCGGCATGCTGATGGAGTCGTTCGTCGCGGTGATGGCGATCATCACGGCCTCCATCATCGATCAGCACCTCTACTTCGCCATGAACGCCCCGGCGGGCGCGACCGGCGGCACCGCGGAAACCGCCGCGGCCTATACGAACAGCCTTGGGCTCTCCGGTCCCCCGACGACCGGCGCAGAACTGGGCCAGGCCGCGGCCGATGTCGGTGAGGAATCGGTGATCTCACGTACCGGTGGCGCTCCGACACTGGCCATCGGGATCTCCGAAGTGTTCTCCGGGTTCCTGGGCGGCGCCGGGATGAAGTCGTTCTGGTACCACTTCGCGATCATGTTCGAGGCGCTGTTCATCCTCACCACCATCGACGCGGGCACCCGCGTGGCGCGGTTCATGCTCTCCGATTCCCTGGGCAACCTGCGGGGCCCGGCGCGGAAGTTCGCCGATCCGTCGTGGCGGGTGGGCGCCTGGCTGTGCTCGGCGGTCGTGGTGGCGGCCTGGGGATCGATCCTGCTGATGGGCGTGACCGATCCACTGGGCGGTATCAACGCACTGTTCCCGCTGTTCGGTATCGCCAACCAGCTGCTGGCCGCGATCGCGCTGGTGGTCGTGCTGACCATCCTGGTGAAGAAGGGCCTGACGAAATGGGCCTGGATCCCCGGAATCGCGCTGGCCTGGGACCTCATCGTCACCATGACCGCGTCCTGGCAGAAGATCTTCTCCGCCGATCCGAAGGTGGGCTACTGGAAACAGAACAGCATCTGCCGGGCCGCCCGGGACGCGGGTGAACTGTGCCTGACGGCGAAAACGCCCGATGATGTGGACGCGGTGATCCGCAATACGTTCATCCAGGGTGTGCTGTCGATCGTTTTCGCGGTGCTGGTGCTCATCGTGGTGCTGGCGGCGGCATGGGTCTGCTACCGGACCTGGAAGTCGGGCGATACCTCGACCACCGAATCGCCGGAGGAACCGTCGAAGATCTTCGCGCCCAGCGGTTTCGTGACCACCGCCGCGGAGAAGGACGTGCAGCGGCAGTGGGACGAGCGGATCGCGACGGGCGAGGTTTCGGTGCCCGGGGCCGCCCACGCGGAGGTGCGGAGTTGACCGGGCGACTCGCCGCCGATCCGGTGGCGGCCGCCGATGCGGTGGCCACCTGGCGGCCGGGTCTGCGCGGGGCTCGCACCGCGCTGACGCGAGGGATACGGGCGGTGTTGTGGTACCTCGATTCCGTCGTGGGTGGACAGGACTACCAGCGCTACGTCGCCCATATGCGCCGGGCGCATCCCGGCAGCCCGGTCGCCGGGAAGAGCGAGTACTGGCGCGAGCGGTACGCCGACGCCGAACGCAATCCGGGCGCACGCTGCTGCTGAAACCCTGTGCGTGACGACGGCGGGGCCGGTCGGACCGGTCCCGCCGTCGCGTTTCCGGGGCAGTTCACCCCGGACCGTGTCGCGACGATCGGGCGTACACACCGCACGATGTCGCGGCGCGTAGGCGACGTTCGGCGGTGATGTCTGTTTTCCGCTAGCTCGACGCTTCGTGAGCTGACATCGTGTGTGGGGTGAGCATCAC
>JABFXT010000156.1 GCA_013361595.1 Nocardia sp.
CTGGCCGATTCCGGTCGCCTCGAACGCGCCTACTACGTGGAGCGGGCCAGCACCGGTCGCGAGCGGGTGCTCGCCGCCGGCGATGTGGACGATGCCCAGGTCCCCTACTTCGCGATCACCATCGTCCCGGGCCCCGAACCGACGACACCGATCCCCGCCGGGCGGACCGGAACCGGCGCCGAGCCGGCCGAGCACACCGGACAGACCCCGGCATCCGGCGTCGGCGAAGTGGTGGTCGTCGGTCTCGGTCCCGGCGATGCGCGGTGGACCACCCCGGAGGTGACCGCGGCCCTGGCCGCCGCTACCGACCTGGTCGGCTACACCACCTATATCGACCGGGTACCGGCCCGCCCGGGGCAGCGCCGCCACGGCAGCGACAACAAGGTCGAATCCGAACGCGCCGCCATGGCTCTGGACCTGGCCCGCCGCGGCGGCCGGGTCGTGGTGGTGTCCTCGGGCGATCCGGGCGTGTTCGCGATGGCCGCGGCGGTACTGGAGGAATCCGCCGACCCGCAGTGGGCGGGGGTGCCGGTGCGGGTGCTGCCGGGAATGACGGCGGCGAACGCGGTGGCGGGCCGGGTCGGCGCCCCGCTCGGTCACGACTATGCCACCATCTCCCTGTCCGACCGGCTCAAACCGTGGGATGTGGTGGCCGCGCGACTCGCGGCCGTGGCCGCCGCCGATATGGCGATCGCGGTCTACAACCCCGCCTCGAGCCAGCGCACCTGGCAGGTCGGCGCCATGAAGGAGATCCTGCTCGAACACCGCGCCCCGCATACTCCGGTGGTGCTCGGTCGCGATGTGGGTGGGCCGACCGAATCGGTGCGGGTGGTGACGCTGGGTGAACTGGAACCCGGCGAGGTCGATAT
The DNA here is from genome assembly GCA_013361595.1 of Nocardia sp. Lineage (GTDB taxonomy): Bacteria > Actinomycetota > Actinomycetes > Mycobacteriales > Mycobacteriaceae > Nocardia. The sequence continues at coordinate 870 of JABFXT010000156.1, forward strand.
GCGGACTCTGCTGATCATCGGGGCCTCCACCACCGCTGTGTTCGACGCCGGGGGCGAGCCCCGCGTCTACACCGCGCGGCGCTATCACGCCTGAGCCCACCTCATCCGATAGCATTCCACTATGGAATAGAGCCGGTGGAAGGACAACGTGGTGAACGGCAAACAGAAGCGGCCGCTGAACTCCACGGCCGCCTCACTTCTGGGATTTCTGCACGAAGGACCGATGTCGGGCTGGGATCTGGTGACACTGGCCCAGGAACGGATCGGCGATTTCTGGACCATCACCCAGAGCCAGGTCTACCGGGAACTCGGGGCTATGGATTCGGCGGGTCTGGTGGTGAAGGGCGAGACCGGTGCCCGGGAACGCACGCCGTACCGCATCACCGACGCGGGGCGCGCCGAATTCGCCGAATGGATCGCCCGCGACCCGAATCCGGAGACCATCCGGTTCCCGCTGTTGCTGACCCTGCATTTCGGTGGCCATCTGGAATCCGCGCATCTGGCATCGATCATCGACAATGCCCGCAAGATCCACCAGGAGCGCCTGGACCGCTATCGCGCCGAAGCGACCGGTCCGGGTCTTTCCCCGCATTCGCGGGCGACACTCGAATTCGGTATCGGATACGAACGCGCGGTACTCGACTGGTTCGACCGGTTACCCGAAATGCTCGGCTCCTGAACTCACCGGACCGGTTCCGCGAGCCGGCTGTCGATCGGGGGCGGATCCCGTGCCGGCGTCCATCGAAGTGGGGGCCGGCGCCGGGCGCGGATCGTCACTGTCGGTGAGGGTGGTTTTGAACTGGGGGCACTCGACCAGGGGCTGGTGGGTGCAGGTCGCGGCGTGGCGCAGGCTGTCGCGCATCCGGGTCAGCCGCGCGATGTCGTGGTCCAGTTGCGTCGCCTTGACTGCGAGGTGGGCGCGGAGTTCGGTGTCGTCGGGTGTCGCGGTGAGGAACCGCTGGATCTGGGCGAGGGTGAAACCCGCTCCACGCGCACAATCGATGAGCGTCAGCCGGTCGAATATGTCCGGTTGGAAGGTGCGGCGCAGTCCGTTGCGTCCGGTCGATTGGATGAGGCCGCGGCGTTCGTAGAACCGCAGGGCCGAGGGTGCCAATCCGGACCGGTCGGCCACCTCGGCGATATCGAGCAACTCCACGCCTGTTCTCCCTTGACTTGAACCATGCTTCAAGTAACAGGATAGCGGCATGAGTACAGCGAACACATCCATCTCGGGATTGCATCCGCAGGTGCGGACATATTTGGAACGGATCGCGCGCGCAGGCTTCGCGGAACTGCACACCTTCACTCCCGCGCAGGCTCGCGAGGGACTACGGCGCCAGATCCCGATGCTCGCCGAGCCGGAATCGGTGACCGCGGTCGAGAACCGGGTCATCGCGTTGGCGGGCCACCAGGTCCCGATACGGATCTACACGCCGGCCGCTACAGCGCCGATGCCCGTGGTGCTGTTCTTCCACGGCGGCGGATTCGTCCTCGGCGATCTCGATACCCACGACGGCCTGTGCCACAGCCTCGCCGATGGCGCCGCCGCCATCGTGGTCTCGGTCGACTATCCGCGGGCCCCCGAACACAAATTCCCGGCCGCACCGGACGTATGTTTCGCCGCTACACAATGGGCCGCGGCCAATGCCGACAGCTTCGGCGGTGACGCGAACAGGATCGCGGTCGCCGGTGACAGCGCCGGCGGTAACCTCGCCGCGGTCGTCACCCATATGGCCCGTGATCTGGGCGGGCCGGCGCTGGCCTTCCAATTGCTGATCTATCCCGATACGGATTTCCGGCGCACCAACGTCAGCATCCGGGAATTCGCGGGGAAATACGGGAACATCACACGCGCGGGCCAGCACTGGTTCATGGACCACTACCTGACCAGCGAGGAAGAAAAACTCGATCCGCGTGTCTCGCCTCTCCTGGCGACCGACCATCGTGGCCTACCGCCGGCCCTGGTCATCACCGCCGAATACGACGCGCTGCGCGACGAAGGCGAAGAGTACGCCGCCGCACTGGCCCGCGCCGATGTACCGGCCGAAGTCCGCCGCTACCCGGGAATGATCCACGAGTTCCTCCGCCATCCCTTCGACGACAGCCGCACAGCGCGATCCGAAGCCGCCACCGCACTACGCAATGCGTTCACCGCGGGGTCTGAGGCATGGTAGAAGTCCGCCCCGACCGGAGGCGTGCCGAGCAGGTCGGGGTCCGGGTAGCAACCGGCGTCGACGCGACTCTCCGCCACTCGGAAGGCCGATCGGGTGCTACCGGAACATTTCGCGCCGATGTTCCTAGACCCCTGAAGCGGCCCCGTTATCCGGGCCAGGCCCCATTTCCGTTGCTTTTTCGGCGGTTACTACCGGAACCCCGTCACCCCGAGTCGGTCCGGCCGTTTGCCGGATTCCCGGTAGTCCACGTGGACAGCACTTCTCGCACTTCGTCGACCGTCCCGACCACCGTGACCCCGGCCGGAACCGGCGGGCGGTCCACGACCACCACCGGAATTCCGGCGGCCCGGGCGGCCGTGAGTTTGGCGGCCGTGGCCGTACCCCCGCTGTCCTTGGTGACCACCACATCGATGCGGCGCTCGGCCAGCAGGGCGGATTCCTCCTCGACGGTGAACGGGCCACGCGCCGAGAGGATTTCGTGCCGGGGTGGGAGCACGCCCGCGGGCGGGTCGATAACGCGGACGAGGTACCACGGCCACGGATACCCGGAAAAAGCCGCCACCCCCTGACGGCCGACGGTCAACAGGATCCGCTCCCCCAGTTCGGCGGACGTGCGCGCGGCAGCCGCCAGATCGGGAACCCGATACCAGCGGTCACCGGGTTCGGCGGTCCAGCCCGGTCGGCTCAACCGGATCATGGGTATACCGAGTTGCCCGGTGGCCTGCGCGGCATGCGCGGTCATCGTGGCCGCGAACGGATGGGTGGCGTCGACGACGAGCTGTGTGCGGTTCTCCCGCAGCCATTTCCGCAGACCCGCGACCCCGCCGAACCCACCGATCCGCACCGTACCCACCGGCCGGATCGGATCGGATACGCGACCGGCGAGCGAGGACACGATTTCGTGTTCTCGCTCGCCGGTGAGCAGTCGGGCGAGTTCCCGGGCTTCCCCGGTCCCGCCCAGCAGCAGAATTCTCAGGGCTGGCCGCTGAAGTAGGCGATGGCCGAATCCAGCAGCGGCGGGCCGCCGGCGACCGCGAGGCCGATACCCGCGCCGATGATGGCGCCCGGGATGAGACCGACGCCCAGGAACAGGAATCCGATACCCGCGCCGATGGCGGCGCCCACGGCCGCACCCAGCGAGGCCGCCTGCAGTTCACTCATGAACCACTGATGAGCGCCGATGAACTGCGCCTGTTCGGGGGCGCCCGCGACCGGGGTGGCCTGCGGGGTCAGCGTCAACCGGCTGTTGCCCTCGTCGATGGTCGCGGCGACCGCGACCACCTGGCCGTTGGTGGTCTGGGTGAGCGGGATTCCGGCGAGCCGATCCCCGGCGGCGTTGCTCAACACGACCGCGTTGTTGGCGGTGTCGAGGCTGAACACACCGCCGGATACCGTGGTGACCAGCGATTTTCCGGTCTGCGCCAGCGCCAGGGTGTAGTCGACGCCGCGATCGTGACCGGTGACCTCCGGAACCGCGTTCTCCTGCTGCTCGACAGCGGGCGCCGCCGGAGCGGGCGCCGCGTAGCCCGTGCCCGCGGCGATACCGGTGGCCGCGGCCGCCATGATCGCGGTCGCGGCGAACTTCTTGTACTTCACTATCGATCTCCCCGTCGCGCGCGAATCCGCCTGACCCACGCTAGGAACCCCCGTGACCTTACTCCCGATGCCCGATTCGTCCATTCGTGTTGTCACATACGGGAAGCCTGACCGGACCGGCCCTTCACCACCGACCACTGTGTCACCGGTAGCTGCGGCCGCCAGGTGGTGAAGCGGCCCAGCGGTTCGCCGCGGTAGATCTGGAAGCGGCGCAGGCTACCGCCGTAGGCCGCCGACCAGTTCGACAACAGTGCCTCCGATTCCCCGGTGACCGCATTCGCCACCAGGCGACCGCCGCTGGGCAGCCGCGACCAGCAGTGGTCGAACAAACCCGGTGTGGTCAGACCGCCACCGAGAAAGATCGCGTCGGGAGCGGCCGGTGCGTCGTCACCGGCGAGTTCGGCCACGGCCTCACCGCGCACCTCGATATCGGGCACACCGAGCAGGGCGGCGTTGGCGCCGATCTGGTCCCGGCGGCGCTGCAGGATCTCGAAGGTGACCGCTCGGCAGGCGGGATGGGTGCGGCACCATTCGATGGCGATACTGCCCGATCCGCCCCCGATATCCCACAGGGTCTCACCGGGGCCGGGCGCGAGCGCCGCGAGCGTGAGTGCCCGGATCTCGGATTTGGTGAGCTGCCCGTCGCCACCGTAGGCGCTGTCGGGAAGACCGGGTAGCCGCGTGAGACGGGTGTACCCGGATTCGGCCGACGCGGTGACGGCGACGATATTGAGCGGATCGCCCGGGGGTTCGCACCAGGTGCCGGCGATCCCGGATACCAGCCGCTCCGACGGCCCACCCAGCTGTTCCAGCACGGTCAGCGCCGACGGGCCGAAACCGTTGTCACGCAACAATTCCGCGATCCGCGCCGGCGTTCCGGCATCGGCGCTGAGCACCAGCACCCGCCGTCCCTCGGCCAGTTCGGGCAGCAGCCGTTCGAGCGGCCGGCCCACGGCACTCACGATTCCCACCTCCGGGACCGGCCAGCCCAGCCGGGCACAGGCCAGCGACGCCGCCGACGGCTGTGGGAACACTCGCAGCGAGCCCGGACCGAGCAGCCGGGCCAGGGTGACGCCGATCCCGAAGAACATCGGGTCACCGCTGGCGAGTACCCCGAGACGGGTATCGCGGTGCTCGGCCAGCAGACCGGGCAGGGCGGGCAGCAGCGGGGAAGGCCACGGTTCCCGGCGCGCGGTCACATCGTCCGGGAGCAGCGCGAGCTGGCGGGGCGAACCGAACAGCACCGCGCAGTCACACAGTACTTCCCGGTACCGTTGCGGCAACCCCGCCCAGCCGTCGGCGCCGATCCCCACCACCGGTATCGGCGGCCCGGACCGGCTGGGTGCCGGATCCGCGGTCACCGCGGCAGCCGCCGCCAGAGGGCCTGGGGCAGCAGGCACATCCCGAAGAACACCGGGCGCAGGATCCCCGGAACCCAGATCCGCGTGGTCCGGCGGCCCAGCGCGGTCACCACCGCCGTGGCGACCTGGTCGGGGGTGCTGGAGAACGGGGCGGGGCTCATCCCCTCGGTCATCCGGCCCTCCACGAATCCCGGCCGGGCCAGCAGCAGATGGACGCCGGTACCGTGCAGCGCGTCGGCCAGACCGGAGGCGAAACCGTCCAAACCGGCCTTGGCCGATCCGTAGACGTAGTTGGCGCGCCGCACCCGGATCCCGGCCACCGAAGAGAACACCACCAGCTGGCCGCTGCCCCGGGCCCGCATTTCGTTGGCGAGCACGGTCAGCACACTGATCTGGGCGGTGTAATCGGTGTGCACCACCGCCAGCGCATGGGCCGGATCCTCCTCGGCACGGCGCTGTTCGCCCAGCACGCCGAAGGCCAGTACCGCGACGCCGATCGGCCCGTAGTCGGCCGCGATCTTGCCGAGCAGCGCGGGATGACTCGCGGTATCGTCGGCATCGAACTCCACCGGATATACCGCGGTCGCCCCGGCAGCGGTCAGCGCCGCCGTCTCGGTGTCCAGATCCTCGCAACGCCGGGCAGCCAGTACCACCGCCCGCCCGGGCGCGAGCCGCAACGCGACCTGCAGGCCGATCTCACTGCGCCCACCCAGCACCAGCACTGTGCCCGGGTCGATCCCTCGTGTTCGACGCACAACCATGCGCACAGTCTGTCATCCGCCCGAACCGGCCCGGGGAACCGGGAGACGTGCCGTGCCGGGCCGACGCCCGCTACGGTCGGTCCATGACGCTGCGCACTGTCGAATTGTCCCCGGCGGCCGTCGAGTTCCTCACCGAACGGCATCTGGCCACCCTCACCACCCTGCGCGCCGACGGCACCCCGCATATGGTGCCGGTGGGTTTCACCTGGGACCCCGGCGCCGGACTGGCCCGGGTGATCACCGACGGCGCCTCGGTGAAGGCCCGTAACGTGCGCCGATCCGGCTACGCGGCGGTCGGGCAGGTGGACGGGGCGCGCTGGCTCACCCTGGAGGGCCCGGCCACGGTACTCGACGACCCCGCCGCGGTACTGGAGGCCGAACGCCGGTACGCCGAGCGTTACCGGGTGCCGCGGGAGAACCCGACCCGGGTGGTCCTGGCCATCGAGGTACAGCGGGTGTTGTGCGGGGTCCGGTTGCGCGCGGGCTGAGCCGGGCCGGCCGTGGTGCGGGGCTAGCTGTCGGCCGGGAGGACGGTGAGCCCGTGCGGGCGCTCGTTCATCGATACACATCCGTCCTCGGTGACGACCACGATGTCCTCGATCCGGGCGCCCCATTCGCCCGGGAAGTAGATCCCGGGTTCGATACTGAAGGCCATCCCGGGCCGCAACTCCAGCTCGTTACCGGCGACGATATAGGGCTCCTCGTGCACCGACAGGCCGATACCGTGCCCGGTCCGGTGCACGAAGGCGGGTCCGAAACCGGCAGCCTCGAGCGGTTCGCGGGCGGCGGCGTCGACAGCCTCGGCCGGGATACCCGGCCGCACCGCGGCGACGGCGGCGGCCTGGGCGCGTTCCAGCTCGGCGCAGCGGGCCGCGATCTCCGGATCCGGTTCGCCCAGCACGTAGGTCCGGGTCGAATCGGAATAGTATCCGGGATCCACCGGGCCGCCGATATCGATGACCACCACGTCTCCGGCCGCGATACGACGATCGGACACCTCGTGATGCGGGTTGGCACCGTTGGGCCCGCTGCCCACGATCACGAACGCCGCCTCGGTATGGCCTTCGGCCACGATGGCGTCGGTGATGTCCTTGCCGACCTCGGCCTCGGTGCGTCCGACCCGCAGGAACTCCCCCATCCGGGCGTGCACCCGGTCGATGGCCGCACCCGCCCGGCGCAGCGCCTCGATCTCGGCGTCGTCCTTGATCATGCGCAGTTCGCGCAGCACCGGTGTCGCCGAGACCGGTAGCCCGCTGAAACTCCGTGCCAGCGGCAGCAGATGCAGTGCGGGCATGGCATCGGCCACCGCGACGCGCGAGCCGATATGCAACGCGGACTGGACCAGTTGGTAGGGATCGACCCCGTCCACCCAGTCCAGCACGCGCAGACCGAGTTCGTCCACCGCCGAATCCCGCAGCCCGGCCACCTCGAGTTTCGGGATGACCACCGACGGCGTGGCCTTGTCGGAGGTGATCACCAGACAGGTCAATCGCTCGAACGACTGGGCCGCCGATCCGATGAGATACCGCAGATCCGGGCCGGGGGTGATGAGCAGGGCGTCCAGGTGGGCCTCGCGGATCAATTGCACCGCCCGCTCCAGTCGCTGCCCGTAGACATCCGCCGCGAACCGTGACTCCGTGTGCGCGCTCATGATCTCGAAGGTACCCCGCCGCCCGGGGGCGGGACATCGGATACGTCGGTGGCGCCTTGTAGATTCACCGGGTGACTACGACCGAATCCACGCCGCGTCCGCTGCTGCTGCTGGACGGAGCGAGTCTGTGGTTCCGGGCCTTCTACGCGATCCCGGACAAGATCACCGCGTCCGACGGCAGATCGGTGAACGCCCTGCGCGGGTTCACCGATATGGTCGCCTCCCTCGTCACCAAGCATCGTCCCGCCCGGCTGGTGGTGTGCCTGGACCTGGATTGGCGGCCGCAGTACCGGGTGGACCTGGTGCCCACCTACAAAGCCCACCGCCTGGATACCTCCGCGACTGCCGAACCGGGCGCCGAGGAAGTGCCGGACCGGCTCACCCCGCAGGTCGAGATGATCCTCGAGGTGCTGGCCGCCGCCGGCATCGCCACGGGGGGCGCCGAGGGCCTGGAAGCCGACGACGTACTGGGCACCCTGGCCTCGACCGAACTCGCCGATCCGGTGATCGTGGTCAGCGGTGACCGAGATCTGCTGCAACTGGTGCGCGATACCCCCGCACCGCCGGTGCGGGTACTGTACGCGGGCCGCGGGCTGGCCAAGGCCGAACTGTTCGGTCCCGCGGAGGTCGCCGCCAAATACGGTGTACCGCAGGAGAACGCGGGCCCCGCGTACGCGGATATGGCGACCCTGCGCGGAGATTCGTCCGACGGCCTGCCGGGCGCCGCCGGAATCGGCGAGAAGACCGCCGCCACGCTGATCAGCCGGTTCGGTTCGCTGGAGGCGCTGCGGGCCGCGGTCGACGATCCCGGCGCCGATCTCGCGCAGGGCGTCCGGGCGAAACTCCGCGCCGCGGCCGGCTATCTGGACGCGGCGGCGCCGGTGGTGCGGGTGGTCCGCGACGCGGATGTGATCCTGTCGCGACCCGATATCCTGCACCCGATCCCCGCCGATGCCGACGCACTGCAGGAATTGGCTCGCGCCTACAACGCCGAGAGCCCGGTCGCACGGCTGATCACGGCACTGGCGAACTGTTCTTGAACTGCCCCTGATACCGAGAACCCGCCGGAGGGCAGCATCCGGCGGGTCGATCCGGTCGGATCAGCTCGGGCGGCCGACCTCGTAGGTACCGTCGTCCTTGGTGATCTTGACGCTGACCGTTTTGGCCTCGCCGCCGACCTTCAGATCGCAGGTGAAGGTGGCGTCCACGGCGACCTCCTGGCCCGCGGGGCACTGGACGTCCTTGACATCCTCGATGCCGTAGGACTCCGACAGGACCTTCGCGACGCCGGTCTGGACAGCGGCCTGATCGAGCTGGTCCTTGGCGGTGAGGGTGAGGATACCGATGACGGCACCGGCGACGAGCACCACCGCGAGCAGCGCCAGCCCGACGATGAGCCCGGTCTTCTTACCGCCGCCCGCGGGCTGCTGCTGCGGCGCCCACTGCTGCTGGTTCGGCTGCTGCCCCCACTGCCCCGACTGGGCCTGCGGCTGCTGACCCCACTGCTGCTGGTTCGGATCGCCCCACTGCGGTTGCTGCTGCGGGTCGGGAGCGCCCCACTGCTGCTGCGGCGGCTGCGGCTGCTGACCCCACTGCTGCTGGCTGGGATCGCCCCACTGCTGCGGCGGCGGCTGCTGCGGCTGGGGCTGCGGCTGGCTCCACTGCTGCTGCTGTTGCGGCGGGGCCGGCTGCCACTGCTGACCGCCCTGATCACTGCCCCACTGCTGAGTGGGCTGCGCCTGCTGCGGGTCGGGCTGATTCACCGGGGGCTGCGCGGGCGGCTGATTCCCCCACTGCGGCGCCGCACCGGGCGGCTGCTGCCCACCCCAGACCTGGGTGGGATCGTTACGTCCCTCCCCGGGGCCCGGGGCGTCGTTCGGTCCGTACGGCCCGCTCATCTGGTTGCCTCCACTCGCATTGTCGAACACACGGTAGCCCCCCGCGTGCGGTTGAAATCAAACCACAATCGATGGTCTCACGCTGCGCCTACCGAGGCATGAGCGAGGACCCTGCGTGGTTACGCTCCGCTACCGCCTCCGGGCCTGACTCTCTCATGCCGCGTCCACCGCGACGACACCACGCCGGATCGCCCGCACGGCCTTGGCCGCGGTGGCAGCGACCTCGGTATCGTCTGCGGTGCTGTGGATCTGGTCCAGCAGATCGATCACCTGCCGGCACCAGCGCACGAAATCACCGGCCGACAGCGGCGTACCCTGATCACCGCTGGCCAGCAGCGAATCCGCCAGCGCGTCACCGCTGGCCCACTTGTGGATACCACCGACGAAGCCGAGATCGGGCTCGCGACTGGGCGCCAGCCGGTGCTCGGACTCGTCGTTGCGCAACCGTGACCACTCGGCGATGGTGTCGGCCACCGCGCGCCGGACCGGCGCGGTGGGTCCGGTGGCACCCAGATAGCCACCCTCCGAACGCGATTCGTACACCAGGATCGACACCACAGCGGCCAGTTCGGCGGGACCGAGGCCGCGCCACAGTCCCTGCCGCAGACATTCGGCGACGAGCAGATCGCTCTCCGCGTAGATCCGGGCCAGTCGCCGCCCGTCGGCGGTGACCTCCCCGTCGTGCACGAACCCGCGTTCCTCCAGCAGGCCGACGATCCGGTCGAAGGTACGCGCCAGCGAATTCGTGGTGGCCGCGACCTTCTGCCGCATCGACTCCGTTTCCCGGGCCACCCGGTTGTAACGCTCCCCCACCCGGGCCAGTTGTTCCCGATCGGGCCGGGAGTGGGCGGGATGCGCCCGCAACGCCCGGCGCAGGGCGGACAGTTCGACATCGTCGGCACCCGCGGCCCGCTTGTCGCGGCGCGCCCGGTGCGGCGCGGTGATCCCGGTACTGCGCAGCGCGGAGGCCAGATCACGGCGGATCCGCGCGGTGCGATGGTCGACCCGGCGCGGCAGTCGCATCCGGCCCAACGGCTGGGCCGGGACCGGGAAATCGGCGACCGAGACCCGGCCCGCCCATTTGTCCTCGGTGAGCACCAGCGGCCGCGGGTCACCGGGGGTGGCGTCGGGTTCCAGGATCACCGCAAGTCCGGCCCGGCGCCCGGCACCGATGGCCACCACATCGCCGCGGCGCAGTTCGGTGAGCGCGGCGACACCCGCGGTGCGCCGATCGGTCCGGGTCTGCTGGTTGAGCCGGCGTTCCCGCTGTTTGATCCGTTCCCGCAGTCCGAA
>JABFXT010000142.1 GCA_013361595.1 Nocardia sp.
GGCGGGCTGGGCGCGCTGGTCGCCCGCCATCTCGCCGGTACGCGCGGGGTGACCGACCTGGTCCTGGTGTCGCGGCGCGGCGAGCAGGCCGAGGGCGCGGCCGAACTCGTCGCCGAACTGACCGGACTCGGCGCGAATGTGCGGGTACGGGCCTGCGATGTGGGCGACCGGACCGCGCTGGCCGCGGTACTCGACGAGATCGCCGCCACCGGCCCGGCGCTGACGGCCGTCGTGCACGCCGCCGGTGTACTGGCCGACGCGACTCTCGACACCTTGACCCCGGAACAGATCGATACCGTGCTCGCGCCGAAGGTGGACGCGGCCCTGCATCTGCACGAGCTCACCGCCGGTCTCGACCTGTCGGCGTTCGTGCTGTTCTCCTCGATCGCGGCGGTACTCGGCTCGCCGGGACAGGGCAACTACGCGGCGGCGAACTCGGTACTGGACGCACTGGCGCGGCGCCGCGCCCACGCCGGGCTCGCCGCGGTATCGGTGGCCTGGGGGCCGTGGGAGCAGACCGGCGGGATGACCGCGACGCTGGCGGCGGGCGCCACGGAACGGATGGCCCGGATGGGCCTGCGTTCGCTGGCGGCCGCCGACGGCCTCGCGTTCTTCGACCGCGCGGGCGGGGCGGCGACACCTTTCGTCGCCGCCGTCGACTTCGATACGGCGGCGCTGTCGCTCCAGGTGCGGGCGGGGCTGCTGCCCGGGTTGGTGCGTTCACTGGTGCCGCGGTCGCGCCGCGCCGAAGGGGGCGGCGGTGACCTGCCGCGCCGGCTGGCCGGGTCGCCCGCCGACAAGCACGACGCCATCGTGCTCGATTTCGTCCGCGATCAGGTCGCGGCGGTGCTGGGCTACGCCTCCGGCGCGCTGATCGAGGTCGAGAAGCCGTTCAGCGAACTCGGTTTCGATTCGCTGGGCGCGGTGGAGTTCCGCAACCGTCTGGGCAAGGCGACCGGTCTCCGGCTGCCCTCGACCCTGGCCTTCGACTATCCGACCGCCGCGGCCATCGCCCGCTACGTGCGCGCCGAACTCGACGGTGCCACGACGACCGTCACCCGGGCGGCGCGCCGGACCCGTACCGAGGAACCGATCGCCATCGTCGGCATGGCCTGCCGGTATCCCGGCGGTGTCGAATCCCCGGATCAGCTCTGGGATCTCGTGGCCGCGGGCCGGGACGCGATCACCGGGTTCCCCGCGGACCGCGGCTGGGATCTGGAGCGGCTCTTCGATCCGGATCCGGCGCATCCGGGCACCTCGTATGTGCGGGAAGGCGGATTCCTGCTGGACGCCGCCGAATTCGATGCCGGATTCTTCGGTATCGGACCGCGGGAGGCGGTCGCCATGGACCCACAGCAGCGGTTGCTGCTCGAAGTGTCCTGGGAGGCGATCGAACACGCCGGTATCGACCCCACCTCGCTGCGGGGCAGCGATACCGGTGTCTACACCGGGGTGATGTACCAGGACTACGACGTGCTGACCCGCCGGGCGGGGCCCGAGATGGAGGGCTATATCGCGACCGGTGCGGCGGGCAGCGTGGTTTCGGGCCGGGTGTCCTACGCGCTCGGCCTGGAAGGCCCGGCGGTGACCATGGACACCGCCTGTTCCTCGTCGCTGGTCGCACTGCATACGGCGTGCCGCGCGCTGCGGGCCGGTGAGAGCACGCTGGCGCTGGTCGGCGGTGCGACGGTGATGTCGACTCCGTCGGTGTTCGTGGACTTCTCGCGACAGCGCGGGCTGGCCGCCGACGGCCGGTGCAAATCCTTCTCGGCCGCCGCCGACGGGGTCGCCTGGGCCGAGGGCGCGGGTGTGCTGGTGCTGGAACGGTTGTCCGATGCCCAGCGGGCCGGGCACCGGGTCCTGGCCGTCATCCGTGGTTCGGCGGTGAACCAGGACGGTGCGAGCAACGGCTTGACCGCGCCGAACGGGCCGTCCCAGGAGCGGGTCATCGCGGCCGCGCTCGCCGACGCCGGGTTGGTGCCGGCCGATGTGGACGTGGTCGAGGCGCACGGTACGGGTACCGCGCTCGGGGATCCGATCGAAGCGCAGGCACTGCTCAGCGCCTACGGCCGGCAGCGGTCCGAACCGCTACGGATCGGCTCGCTGAAATCGAATATCGGGCATACCCAGGCCGCCGCCGGTGTCGGTGGTGTCATCAAGATGGTGCAGGCACTGCGACACGAGGAACTGCCGCGCACCCTGCATGTGGACGAACTGTCCCCGCACGTGGACTGGTCGGCCGGATCGGTCGAGGTGCTCACCGAGGCCCGGGAATGGCCCGCGGCGGCCGGCCGGGTACGGCGGGCCGGGGTGTCCTCGTTCGGGATCAGCGGAACCAACGCGCACGTGATCGTCGAGGAGGCCCCCGCCGCACCGGTGGAAGCCGATCCGGAGCCGGCGGGTGCGGTCGATATCGGGGTGGTGCCGCTGCGGGTCTCCGCGAAATCCGATGAGGCATTGCGGGCACAGGCCCAGCGGTTGCGGGATCTGCTGGCGGACCGGCCGGCGGCCGAGCTGTGGTCGGTGGCCCGGTCGCTGCTGGATTCACGGGCGCAGCTGAACCGGCGCGCGCTGGTGCTCGGCGCCGACCGTGCCGAACTGCTGGCGGGGTTGACCGCGCTGGCCGGTGGCACGGCGGGGCCGGGTGTGTTCGCGGGCGGCCCGGTCGCCGGGCGGACGGCCTTCCTGTTCACCGGCCAGGGCGCGCAGCGAGTGGGGATGGGGCGCGCGTTGTCGGCGGCGTTCCCGGTGTTCGCGGCGGCGCTGGACGAGTTGTGCGCGCAGTTCGATCCGTTGCTGGGCGGATCGCTGCGGGAAGTGATGTTCGAGGATCCGGCCGGGGTCCTGGACCGGACGGAGTGGACGCAACCGGCGTTGTTCACCTTCGAGGTGGCCATGTTCCGGCTGCTGGAATCCTTCGGAGTGGTACCGGACCTGGTGACCGGGCATTCGATCGGCGAGCTCGCGGCGGCCTGTGTGGCCGGCGTGTGGTCGCTGCCGGACGCCTGCGCGCTGGTCGCGGCACGCGGCCGCCTCATGGGCGCACTGCCCGAAGGCGGCGCCATGGTCGCCGTCGCCGTGACCGAGACCGAGGCGACCGAGGTCGCGTTCGGTTATCTCGGCCGGGTGTCGGTCGCGGCGCTGAACGGGCCGTCGTCGGTGGTGTTCTCCGGTACCGAGGAGGCGATCGAGGAGATCGAACAGCGGTTCACCGACGAAGGTGTGCGGACCGCCCGGTTGCGGGTGAGCCACGCGTTCCATTCCGAACTCATGGAACCGATGCTCGACGAGTTCCGGGCAGTGGCCCGGGGCCTGACCTACCGGGAACCGTTGTTGCCACTGGTGTCGAACCTCTCCGGCGCGCTCGCCGCGGCCGAACTCACCGACCCGGAGCACTGGGTGGACCAGGTACGGGAATGTGTACGGTTCGCGCCCGGTGTGGAAGCGCTGGTGGGGTCGGGGGTCCGGACCTTCGTCGAAGTGGGACCCGATGCGGT
>JABFXT010000126.1 GCA_013361595.1 Nocardia sp.
TGGGCCGGCCTACCCGCTGGACGAGCCAGACACCGGCCAGATCCCAGTTCCCGCTGTGCGGCAGGGCGATCACCACCCCTCGGCCCGCGGCGTACGCATCGCGGATACGGTCCAGCCCGACGGCCGAGGCTTCGATGATGTCGGCGAGCTCGCGCGGGTCCATACCGGGCAACCGGAAGGCCTCGCGCCAATACCTGGCGTAGGAGCGCAGACTCGCCCGCACGAGTTCCGGTGGCACCTCGGTGGGCGCGACCCCCAGTACCCGGGCGAGATTGCGCCGGAGCTGGGGCGGTCCGCCGTCACGCCGCGCGATCCGGTCGGCACCGGCGTCGAAGAGGCGGACTGCCCAGCGCTGCGGCAGCGCCCGGACCAGACGCCAGCCCGCCGCATAGCCGAGGTCCTGCGCCCGGCCGGGCATCGCTACCGCTGGCCGGCGTCCGGTGCGGCGTTGTCCGGTTCGGGCACTGCGGTCAGGAATACCGGTTGCGGAGCATCGGCCGGTACCGAGTACGGCTCGGGTTCGGCGGGGACGTGACTGAACAGTCCGGGGTTGTCGTCGTGCATGTTCGTGCTCCGATCTTCAGTGTGCGCTGCCGATGACAGTCGCGGCAGGCAGGGTCGAGATGCGCGTCCCGCGGCGGTCGGGCCGACCGGCGGTCCGGGCCTTCCGGGGATACCCATCCGAGCGCGGGGCCACTCCGTACCGAGTTGCCGAGTGGAGCTTCCCATCGGCCCGGAGGTGAGGGACTGCGGCAATTCGAGAGAGGTCCTGCGGATTCGGCAGCCGAACGGCTGCTCGACGGGTGTTCCCCACCACCGTAGCCCTATCTACCGCCATCGCGCGCCCCCGGTACACATCAGCTGTCCGCGATCGAACTGCCCGTCCGGGCGTCGCGCCGGGGCTTGGACCGATTTACCGATCACCCCACTTGACACTAACTTATTGAACGTCCCGTTGTTCAGCGGTACGGTGAATGACGTATCAATAAAGCACTCAGAGCAGCGGTGCGAGCGCCCCGGAAGTACCGACCGAGGTGTGACCGAGTGAGGACCCACGGATGAACCGAAACCACGAACAGCGCACCCGCCGTCTCGCGGCGCGGATCGCCGCGCTCGCAGTCGTCACCCTCGCACCGCTGGCGGTCACCGCCGGCCCCGCGCTCGCCGGCCCCGCCGAGGTGGTCCAGGTCAGCGATTCCCACGATTCCAGCGACAGCTTCGGCGATAGCAACAGCTGGAACGGCAACGGATGGAACGACAACGACCACCAGGCGTGGGACGGCGACCGGGACAACGACGATTTCGGCTGGGACGACAACGGCCACTACGGCTACAAGGACCACCACCGGCAGGATTACGACGGCTGGGAGGACCATTTGAACAGCGGCGACAACCAGTATCCCGACCGCGATTCGCACAACGACCGCGGCCGCGACTACGACCGGCCGGCCGACCGGGACCACGAGAGCCCGCGCGGTGGCGGCGGGCAGCCGCCGAACTGGAATATGCCCAACCCCTACATCCCGCCGCCCCCGCCGGCCCTGCTCCCCCAGGTCCAGTTGCCGGTATTGCCGCCCCTGCCCTTCGCACTGCCGGGCATCCCTCCGCTCCTCGGGACGGGTAGCGCCCGTTGATTCAGCAGATAAAGAGCCGTTGGATAGCGGTACGTAGATAAATGAGTCGCTGAACACCAGCAGCGAGGCCGGGTCCGCCTCGGCGGACCCGGCCTCGCTCCGCTGTATCAGACGGCGGCCACCGCCGCTTTCGTCAGCTGTCGGCCCGCCGCCGCGAGCACCGCGTGCGCGGCATCGGAGAGTTCCTCCGCCCGAACCGCTCGCTCACATCGGCGCGCGAGATCCCGGCGATCCGCACCGGCCTGTTCGACAGGCGCGAGGACGACCTCGGCGGTCAGCTGCCGCGCCCGCAACACCCGCACGATCGAATCGATCAGCGTGTCGTCACCGACGAAACCGGGGACGGTGGAGCGGTTCCCGTGTCCGTCCAGATAGCGCAGCCGCACCGGCTGCACCGGGACGCCGGTGTCCACGGCGGCCTGGAAAAGGGCCGGCCGCAGTGTCCCGTAGGCACGACCACACCAGGTGGTGCCCTCCGGGAAGAAACCGATCCGCTCGCCGGCGGCGAGCCGCTGCCCGACACGCGCCACCACATCCGGCAGCCGGCGCAGCCGCTCCCGCTCGATCGGGACGACCCGCATCACCCGCGCGAGTTTCCCGAGCACCGGCCAATCGATCAGATCCGCCCGCGCGACGAACGCGAGCGGCTGCACCGAGGCGAGCACGACGATATCCGCCCACCCGATATGCCCACAGGCGACGAGCACGCCGGTGCCCGGTTCGGCGTACCGCGACCCGATGGCCGCGGCCCCCGTCCGCCGGTCCACCACCCGCAACCGGATACCGCAGGCACGCAGCAGCGTCCGCGCGAACCGGCGTTGCGCCCCCGAGCGCCGGGAAGCCGGTGTGACGATATGGACGAAAGGATAGGCGAGCAGCACCGATACCGCGCCCACCGCCCGGAGCCCGGCCCGCGCGACGCCGATTTCGGGCCGCTGCTGCACACAACCGGTCCCGCAGGGACTCACCGGCATCCAGGGGTGCCGGCCGGGCGGGTCCGCCGCCACCGCGGCCGCCCGCGACTCCGGCTTCGTGACGATCTCCACCGGATCACCGCCCGCCGTCGAAATTCGCGGCGGCGCCGCGTAACCGATCGAGATACCTGGTGTTGATGGTGTCGAACCCCAGCAACACCACGAAATCGGCGACGGCGAAATCCGGATCGTGCGCCGGTTCCCCACAGATCTCGGCACCGAGCCGCAGGTAGCCGTTGAGCAGCGGCGGCAGTTACGGGCGGGCGGGTGCGGGCAGATCGTCGAGCGCCACACCGTCGACCACAACCGGCCGGTACGGGCGCACCCGCTTCTCCGGCACGCAGGCGTGCCTGCCGAGCAGCAGATCGCGTACCCCGCGGACATTGACCCCGACCGGATCGGCGGGGCTGTTCTGCATGGGCACCGACGCGCATCCCATCACCCAGTCGTAACCGGTGAGCTGGATGTAATGCAGGATGCCGGCCCACATGAGAGTGAGGACCGAACCGTTGCGATGTTCGGGGACCACGCACGCACGCCCCATCTCCACGATCCGCAGACCCGCCGGGTCCAGATTCGTGAGATCGAATTCGGTGGCCGTGTAGTACCCACCGGCACCGTCGACCTTGTCCGGCGGCAACATCCGGTAGCAGCCGACGAATTCGCCGGTGGCCTCGTCGCGGACCAGCATATGGTCGCAGTGCTCGTCGAACCTGTCCGCGTCCAGGCCGGTACCGTCGTCGGGGATCGAGAACCCCGGCTCGCCGGCGAAAACGTTGTACCGCAACCGCTGCGCCGCGAGGCGATGTTCGGTGTCGGAGGAGACGATCAGGGCGTATCGGGACCGGTGATCCTCGCCGGCGGCCGGTCGAGCCGGGGCCGTCAGCA
>JABFXT010000675.1 GCA_013361595.1 Nocardia sp.
GCGACGCCGGGCGCGCGGAAGCTGGCCCGGGAACTGGGTATCGACCTCTGGCCTGTGGCCGGGTCGGGGCCGGACGGCGCGGTCACCGTAGCGGATGTCCGTGGTGCGGTACCGGTTTCGGAGCCGGATACCCGGGAGAGCCGGCCTGGGGACGGGGCGGCGGCCGAGCCGGCCGCCGGAGCGGCCCGCGAGGAACGCACCCCCATCGCGGGGGTCCGGAAGCGGACCGCCGCTGCCATGGTGCTCAGCGCGGGGACGATCCCGCCGGCCGCCACGTCGATCACCGTCGATGTCACCGCTTCGCTCGAACTCCTGGAACATCTCCGGGCCACCCGGGCATTCGAGGGAATCACCCCCACCCCGCTCGCGCTGGTGGCGAAATCGGTGCTCGCCGCACTGGCCGAATATCCTGTCCTGAACACTTTCTGGGACGAGGCGAACGCGGAGATCGTCACCCGGCACTACGTCAACCTGGGTATCGCGGTGGCCACCCCGCGCGGACTGTTGGTGCCGAATATCAAAGAGGCGCAGACCCTGAGCCTGCGCGAACTGTGCCGGGAGATCGGCTGGCTGGCCCGGACCGCACGGGACGGCCGGTCGGGCCCGGCCGATCTGCGTGGCGGCACGTTCACCATCTCCAATGTGGGTGTCTTCGGTGTGGAATCCGGTATGCCGCTGGTCAATCCCGGTGAAGCGGCAATTCTCTGCCTGGGCGCGGTGGTGAAACGGCCCTGGGTCTTCCGCGACGAGCTGGCGATTCGCTCGGTGGCCACGCTGACCCTGAGCTTCGATCACCGGATGATCGACGGCGAAGCCGCGGCACGTTTCCTGGCGTCCGTCGCCGGGCTGCTGGAAGACCCGCTCACCCTGCTCGCCCGGATCTGATACCGCGAAATCGACCGCCGATATCCGTGTACGCATGGACTTCGCCGACCGTCCCCGCGTACGGTGACGAAATCTGTTCCAGACGCTTGGACGAGGAGCTGCGTTGAACGCGGTATTGATCTCGGCTGAAGATCTCCGGGAATCAACAGAGAAGAATCTGCGCCTGCTCGATGTGCGCTGGCAACTGGGCGATCCCGACGGACCGCAGCATTATCAGGACGGTCATATCCCCGGGGCGGTGTTCGTCGATCTCGATACCGAACTCGCCGCCCTGCCCTCACCGGCCCGCGGCCGGCATCCGCTGCCGAATCCGAGCCGGTTGCAGCGATGCGCCCGCAGCTGGGGCCTGTGCGCGGGTGACCCGGTGGTCGTCTACGACGCGATCGGCGGTATGTCCGCGGCCCGCGCGTGGTGGCTGCTGCGCTGGGCCGGGATCGCCGATGTCCGGATCCTGGACGGCGGGCTACCCGCCTGGATCCGAGCCGGCGGCGAACTGGCCACCGGTGTGGAGCCCGATCCGGCGCCGGGCGATATCGAATGCGAACCCGGCCGGTTGCCGGTGATCGACGCGGACGCGGTCGCCCGGTGGCAGGGCGTGCTGCTGGATGCGCGCGCGGCCGAGGGATACCGCGGCGAGCAGGAACAGCTCGACCCGCGCGCCGGGCATATCCCGGGGGCGATCAGTGCGCCGACCAGCGAGAATCTCGACCCGGAAGGTTACTTCCTGCCCGCCGAACTGCTACGCGAACGGTTCGGGGAGATCGGCGCGGCCCCGGTCGCGGTGTACTGCGGATCGGGTGTCACGGCCGCACACGCGATCGCCGCGCTCGCGGTGGTGGGGGTACAGGCCGCGCTGTACCCGGGGTCCTGGTCGCAGTGGGCGCATGATCCGAAACGGCCGGTCGCGACGGGTGCGCACGCCGGATGATCCGGCGGGGGGCCCGAATTCAGTCACAACCACCGGCGATGCGGCGTAGTGCCGCGTGGTCGGCCGTGGTCACCGGGAGCCCGTAGCGCAGTGCGACCGTGAGGTAGCGGCCCGCGTAGTAGCAGTGGCCGGACCGGGCCGGTGGCAACCACTCCGCGGGGGTGCTGTCGCTCTTGTCGGTATTCGCCGCATCGTCGGTGGCCTGCAGGTTGTAATCGATATCGTTGGCGAAGCGGATACGCTGCGCCGCCGGCCATCGGGCCGCGCCGAGATCCCAGGCGGCGGCCAGCGGGTAGATATGGTCGATCGGTATCCGCCGGGCGGTCTCCCTGCTGTATACGAGCAGCGTGCCCGTGTACGGGTCGGCGAGCGTGCCGGACTGTACGACACATCGCCCGCTACCGGGCCGGTACCCGACGCCGGTGAGCTGGCGGGCCAGCACATTGTTGCGGGTATCGCAGCCGTCCCGGCCGCCCGGACCGTCGTGGTCGTCGGACCAGGCCGGCCCGAAGACACAACCCTGCCCCGCGCCGCAACCGCGCTCGTATCCACCCGGATGCGGACGGTCCGCGATCACCCGGACCGCGGCGAGCAACTCCTCGAGCTGAACCCGCCCGGGGCTCCCCGGCGCGGGCCGCTGCGCGGTGACGGCACAGCCCGTACCGGTGGCCGACAGTAGAAAGGCCGCACACAGAGCGGCGAGCGCGTGAATCATCCCCCGTGTCATCACGGCTACCGGTATACCGGACCTCTCCGACAGCTTCCGTCGGTGCGGGCGGATCTACAGCCAGGCGCGGGCCAGCAGTTCGTCGTTGTCGACGCGGTTGCTGCGGGGCGGGAAACGGGTGGCTACCAGGGAATCGATATGCACCCCGTCGTGGCCGATCACCCAGGATCCGCCGCTGTCGGTGCATTCGGCGATCTTGGCGAAGGCGGTGAGCAGAAAGGTGACCGCCTCCTCGGGCATCGCGGTATGGGCCAGTCGCTGCGATTCCCCGGGCCGGGACAGATCCAGCCAGACCCCACATTGCCCGTCCAGCCGCATACCGACGATCTTGTCGGCATTCACGAAGGTGAACTTGCGCCGCTCCCACGGGGTGGTCGGCGTGTAGCTCTGCTCGAGAACCTGGAGCAGAATCGTCATACTGCTGCCCTCCGCTTTTCGATGGCACCACGGTGCCGAGACGCCGCTGTGTGATGGGACCGCTGCTCGCGGGCCGGGATTCGCCGGGCGCCGCGCCCGGCCGCCGGAGGCAGCGCCATCTGCCCGGCGGGGCTGCGCTCGGCGGGTACGGATATCAGCGGTGACCAGCGGATATTTCCCAGTATGTGCCGTCGCGGGGGATAAATCCAGACACAACGGTGGGTGAGCCGGTCTCGTATCGCGCCCAGCGGCGGGCCCGGGTGGGGGACCCTGCCACGGCCTGTCGCACCCGGCTGATTTGATGGGGCCATGTTGCACGGACTGTGGTCGCCCGGTTCCGGGCTGCTGCTGTGGCGTGCCCCGGGGACCGGCGCCGCGGCCGCGGCGGTACCCGGTCTGCTCGGGTCGGTGGTGGGCGAATCGAGGTTCCGGCACCGGGCCGAGGTGCTCGTGGCCGATGACGCGGGCACCCGGCGGGAGACCGTACGCGCGCACGCGCTCGCGCCGGGACCCGCCGCCGCCGCCCTGCGGCAGCGGTTACCGGTCGGCGCCGTGGCCGGGGATCTGCGGTTCCTGGGGCATATCGCCCAGGGCCTCGAACGCTGGGTGCGGGCCGGGATGGTGGTCCCGGAGCTGCGACGCGAGGACGGTGAATGGTGGGCGCGCTGGGCGCTGTCCGGCGGCGCGGGGCAGCGGGCCTGGCTCGCCGAACTCGCCGCCCTGCTGCCCCCGGCGTTGCGAGTGGCGGGTCCGGCCGCCGACGTGCTCGAGAATATGGTCACCGAGCTCACCGACCCGATGGTCCGGGAACTGATCGCCGCGGATCCGCATGCGCATCCGCTGGTGCACGGTCTGCGGACCGATGTACCGGTGGAGACCGGGAGCCATCAGGCCGCGGAGGTGCTGCGGCAATGGCGCGATACCCGTGCCGCCGAGGAAACCGGTCTGGTCTTGCGGCTGTGCGAACCCGAAGGAGAGTTCGCCGACGCCCCGGACGCGTCCGCGCTGTGGCGGCTCGAGGTCTGCCTGCGGGCGGACGGATCGGCACCGCGGACCGTACCGGTCCCCGGTAGGACCGATGAGGTCCGGACCGGTCTGGAATGGCTGGGCCGGGCGCAGCGCGCCTATCCCCGGCTGCGCGATGTCCCCGGCGACCCGCACAGTCTCGATCTGTTGCTGCCCACCGAGGTGGTGGCCGATCTGGTCGCCCACGGGGCGCAGGCGCTGTCGGCCGCGGGTATCCCGCTGCTGCTGCCCCGGGCCTGGAATATCGCCGAGCCCAGCCTGCGGCTCCGGGTCGACGGTGCCGCGGTACCCGCCGCCGAGAGCACGGTCGGGCTGGACGGACTGGTCGGCTACCGCTGGGAACTGGCTCTCGGCGATACCGTGCTGTCCCCGGAGGATATGCAGCGGCTCGTCACCGCCCAGTCCGATCTGGTCCGGCTACGCGGGGAATGGGTGCAGGCCGATCACACCGTGCTCGCCGCCGCCGCGAAATTCGTGGCGATGCATCACGGCGACAACGAGATCACCCTGTCCGATCTGATCGGCGAGATCAGCGAGAACCGGGCGGGCGGGGTGCCGCTCACCGAGGTCACGGCGACCGGCTGGCCCGCCGCGCTCTTCGATCCCGAGCGTCCGGTGGATCCGGTGACCGTGCCCGGCCGGCTGAAAGCCCAGTTGCGGCCCTATCAGGAACGGGGTCTGTCCTGGCTCGCGACCATGAACCGGCTCGGCTGCGGTGCCGTCCTCGCCGACGATATGGGGTTGGGGAAGACGGTGCAGGTGCTGGCGCTGCTGCTGCACGAACGCGAGCGGGACACCGCGCCTGGCCCGACAGTGCTGGTCTGCCCGATGTCGGTGGTCGGCAACTGGCAGCGGGAAGCCGAACGGTTCGCCCCTGATCTACGGGTGCTCGTGCATCACGGCACCGGGCGGGCGCAGGGGCGCGACCTCGACGCTGCCGTGGCCGGAGCCGATCTGGTGGTCACCACCTACGCGTTGCTCGCCCGCGATATCGCCGACCTGTCCCGGCAGCGGTGGGAGCGGGTGGTGCTCGACGAGGCCCAGCACATCAAGAACGCGGCGACCCGGCAGGCGCGCGCCGCCCGCGCCCTGCCCGCGCGGCATCGGCTGGCACTCACCGGGACCCCGGTGGAGAACCGGCTCGAGGAACTCCGCTCGATCTTCGATTTCGCGGTACCGCGATTGCTGGGCAGTCCACAGAGTTTCCGCGCCCGTTTCGCGGTGCCGATCGAACGCGAGAACGACGAGCACGCGGTGGCCCGGCTACGTACGGTGACCTCTCCGTTCCTGCTGCGCCGGGTGAAGACCGACCCCGCCGTCATCAGCGACCTGCCGGCCAAACTCGAGATGACGGTCCGGGCGAATCTCACTGTCGAGCAGGCTGCGCTGTATCAGGCGGTGGTGCAGGACATGCTCGAAAAGCTGCGTGACGCCAAGGGAATGGCGCGTAAGGGCGCGGTGCTCGGCGCGCTCACCCGGTTGAAGCAGGTGTGTAATCATCCGGCTCATTTCCTCGGTGATTCCTCCGCGGTCCTGCGGCGCGGAGCGCACCGCTCCGGCAAACTCGCGCTGGTCGAGGACATCCTCGACGCGGTCCTGGCGGAGGGGGAGAAGGCGCTGCTGTTCACCCAGTTCCGGGAGTTCGGCGAGCTCATCGCGCCCTATCTCGTCGAACGGTTCGGCGGCGAGGTCCCGTTCCTGCACGGCGGTGTCACCAAGAAACGCCGCGATGCGATGGTCGCCGCGTTCCAGGAGGCCGGGGGACCGCCGATCATGTTGCTCTCGCTCAAGGCCGGCGGGACCGGACTGAACCTGACCGCCGCCAATCACGTGGTGCACCTGGACCGCTGGTGGAATCCGGCGGTGGAGAACCAGGCCACCGACCGCGCTTTCCGGATCGGGCAGCAGCGTGCCGTGCAGGTGCGCAAACTGGTCTGCGTCGACACGATCGAGGAACGGATCGACGAGATGATCACCGGGAAGAGCGAACTCGCCGATCTGGCGGTGGGGGTCGGCGAGAACTGGATCACCGAGCTGGGTGACGACGATCTGGCCCGGCTGTTCACCCTCGGCACCGAGGCGGTGGGCGAGTAGTGGTCGATTTCGCTGAATTCGGTAGACGCCGAACGGTTTCCGGCGGTGTGAGCGCGCGCAGCCGGCGCGGTGCGTTCGCGCGGACCTTCTGGGGAAAGGCCTTCACCGAGGTGGTGGAACGGCTGGCCGATTCCGGCCGGTTGTCCCGCGGTCGGACCTACGCCCGGGCGGGCCAGGTGGTGAGCTATCGGATCGAGCCCGGTGTGGTGGTCGCCGAGGTCCAGGGCAGCCAGCCGCGCCCGTTCCACACGACCTGCGATATCCGCCGGTTGCGTGACGAGGAGGTGGATCTGCTCATCGAGGTGATCCGGGCGTCGCCGGGGATGCTGGCGCGGGTGGTCTCCGGCGATCTTCCCCGGGAACTCGCACCCCACCTGCTCCCCGAGACCGCCGCGGATATCGACTTCGGCTGCACCTGCCCGGATCCCGGCCGGCCGTGTAAGCACGCGGTCGCCGTGGCCTGTCTGCTGGCCGAACGGCTCGACGAACATCCGCGCGATCTGCTGACCCTGCGCGGGCTGAGCCTGGACACGCTGATCGGCGGGGTCGAATCCACCGCCTCGGCCGGGGACGAGTTCGCCGACCCGTACGGCGAGAGTCTGGAATTGCCAGCGCTGCCGGCGCCGCGATCCCGGCCGGCACCCGATGAACTGGATCCCGCGCTGCTGCGCCGGGCCTTGCGGATGCTGTCCGAGGACGAATCGACCGCCGCCGCGGCCGGGCGGGCCCTGGTGGTCGTGTACTCGACCCTCACCGGCGGCTAGAGTCCCCGGAATTCGCCCGGAGTCCAATGACGTATTCAGGAGTCACGGCCACACCTGGGCGGACGCCGGGAGTTCGCGGCACCGGTACGCGACCTACACCTTCCACGTCACGTAGCCGCGGCCCGGTCACTCCAGCCCGTACACCCGTTGGGCGTTGGTCCGGAACACCTTCTCCAGGGGTTCCGTACCACCCAGATGTTCGCTCAGCACGGTCGCTACCGCGGTGGCGCTGCCGGTGAGGGAGGTGATCGGGCGGTCGACCGGGAAATTCGATCCCCAGACGAGGCGTTCGGTTCCGAAGACGTCGGCCGCGTGCCGCAGCAGCGGTCCGATCCGTTCGACGAGGCGGGGTACCGGGGTGGGTTCTCCGGGGCGTGGGACCGGATGTCCCAGGATCGGCATCATCAGACCGCTGACCTTGGCCGCCACGTTCGGGTATTCGGCCAGGGCGGCGATATCGGTGCGCCAGCGTTCGAATATCGCGGTTCGCTGTTCGGCGTCGTTGCCGGTGCTCTCGCCGATCGGCCCGAAGATCCCGGCCGGGGTGCCGAGATGGTTCAGCACGATCTTGGCTTCGGGATAGCGCCGGGCCAGGGCGGTGATGTCGGGTATCTGGTGGGAGTACACCCAGGCCTCGAACAGCAGATCGCGGGCGACGAGATCGGCGAATCCGTCCAGGAACGCGGCGCTGCGCAGCGCGCCCGGATCGCTGGTGAAACCGCGGATACCCGGGTCGGGATGGTGGGCGACCATACTGCGGATACCGCGGACCAACGGGGAGGCCGACAGGTGGGCGTCGAGTAGTTCGGCGAATCCGGCGGCTCCCGGGAACGCGCTCGCGCTGACGGCGGCGAGGGCCGGGGTGTCCACCCCGAAGGGCAGCGCGGTGACCCAGCGGGTCTCCTCGACCTTCGGCCCGGTCCATTCGACCTCGATGTGTACCACCGATTCGACCGGTAGGTCGCCGGCGTCGGCCCGGTAATCGGCGGGCAGGTAGGGCGCGAGATAGGCCGAGGGTTCGCCGATGAACTCGCGGTCTCGCCGCGGTGCGAGACGCACGGCGAGTGAGAGGGGGACCGGTACGGCCCGTAGTAATTTCGCCGTGCGGCTGAATTCGCGCGGATTGCCGAACGGGTCCCACTGGTGGATGTGCGCGTCGATGATCCGGATCTCGCCGATGTCCATATCGTTGCGCCACCTCCTGCGATCGTCTGTGGTCTGGCCGCCGAGCGTAGCGCGTGACCGGCGCCGATGGGCCGGATCGGCGTGCGCCGGGCGTGGTCGCGGATCCGGCGGCATACTGGGTCTGTGGCCGAACAGGATTCGGCGCCGCGGGCGCCGGTGCCGGGGGCCGATGCGGTTCCCGGCCGGGTCGTGACGGAGAAATCCGCCCCGGCCGTCGCGTCGCGCCCGGCCGACGCCCCGGCGACAGACCGGCCCGACGGTGCGCCGCCGGTATCGGCGGAACCGGATCGGGCGCCCGCCGCGTTGCGTGATCTGGTCGAGCAGGGTGTGCTCGACGAAACCCAGCTGACCGCGGTGGTCACGGCGCTGCGGCACGATCGGCCGCGGCCCACTCCGGCCCGGCTGCTGGCCGAGATCGCGGCCTATGCCGGTGCGGGACTGCTGCTGAGCGGGCTGGTGCTGATCCTGGTCGAGTCCTGGGACGATATGGCGAAACTCGGCCGGTTCGCGCTGTTCGCGCTGGTCGCCCTCGGGTTGATCGTGGCCGGGGTGGCGACGGCGGGCGGCCCCGCGGTACTACTGCGCGCGGCGTGGCGGTCGGTACCCGATAGCGGGCATACCGCGCGGACCCGGCTCGCGGTGGTGTTGTTCGCGCTCGCCGCGGCGAGTGTGGCCGCGGCCGCGGGTTCGGTTTTCGACAGCGGGGATGTCGGCAGCGATACCACCTGGGTGTATGCCGCGGGTGCCGGTCTGCTGGCCGCCGCTGCCGGTTACGCGGCGCTGCCGTCGCTGCTCGGTCTGCTGGTGTGTGTGGGGTTCAGCGTGGCGCTGGTCGTGGGTCTGCTGGACGAGGTCTTCGAACTCGACGACAGCTGGGTCGGCGGCGGGGTGCTGGTGCTGGGTATCGGCTGGCTCGGTCTCACCCGGGCCCGGGTGGTGCTCGAAGTATGGGCCGGGTATCTGGCGGGTGCGGCGCTGGCGGTCTCGGGAGCGCAGACCGTCGACGCGTTCGACGGGATGTGGCCGGCCTACGCTCTCACCGCGGTGGTCGCGGTGGTGTGCTTCGGGGTCTATGCCACCGACCGGTCCTGGGTACTGGTTCTGGGCGGTGCCGCCGCGCTGACCCTGGCGGCGGTGGAGGCGGTCGCGGACTGGACCGGGGATTCCGCGGGTGCGTCCGGCGCGATTCTGGTGATCGGCGCTGTCGTGCTCGGGATCGGCAGCTATCTGCTGTCCCGGTCCACGAAAACCGCTGGTTAGCAGGCCGGAAAGCGGGACTCGCCGGTTCGCGCGGCACGTTTGTGGACAGCTCTGGTTTCGGTCCGGGCCCCGGTGTATCGTTTTGCTTGGACGTCCAACTATTGGAAGCCCGCAAAACGATCTTCGTGTGACGGCCAGCCGCAGCGCCGCGCCCGCCACCCCGACACGAGGCAGGAATCGCATGGCTCGAGAACTCACACATTTCATCGGTGGGCAGCACGTCCCCGGCACCTCCGGCCGATTCGGTGATGTCTACGACCCGAACCGCGGCGAGGTGCAGGCCCGGGTACCGCTGGCCACCCGCGCCGAGGTCGAGGCGGTCATCGCGAACGCCGAGGCGGCGCAGCCGGCCTGGGCCGCGACCAACCCGCAGCGCCGGGCCCGGGTGCTGATGAAGTTCTTGACCCTCGTCAACGACGAGATCGACTCCCTGGCCGCGTTGCTGTCGAGTGAGCACGGCAAGACCATCGCCGACGCCAAGGGCGATATCCAGCGCGGCCTCGAGGTCATCGAATTCGCGGTCGGTATCCCGCATCTGCTCAAGGGCGAGTACACCGAGAGCGCGGGCACCGGAATCGATGTGTACTCGATGCGACAGCCGCTGGGCGTGGTCGCCGGGATCACCCCGTTCAACTTCCCGGCCATGATCCCGCTGTGGAAGGCCGGGCCCGCACTGGCCACCGGTAATGCCTTCGTGCTCAAGCCCTCCGAACGCGACCCGTCGGTCCCGCTGCGGCTCGCCGAGCTGTTCCTGGAGGCAGGCCTGCCCGCGGGTGTGTTCAACGTCGTCAACGGCGACAAGGAAGCCGTGGACACGATCCTGCACGATCCCCGGATCAAGGCCGTCGGGTTCGTCGGGTCCACCCCGATCGCGCAGTACATCTACGAGACCGCCACCGCGAACGGTAAACGCGCGCAGTGCTTCGGCGGTGCGAAGAACCACGCCATCGTCATGCCCGACGCCGATCTCGACGATGTCGCCGATCAGCTCATCGGGGCCGGTTACGGTTCGGCCGGTGAGCGCTGCATGGCCATCTCGGTGGCCGTGCCGGTAGGGGAGGAGACCGCGGACCGGCTGGTCGAGAAGCTCACCGAACGGGTGCACAAGCTCAATATCGGCAAATCCGATGATCCGGGCGCCGACTACGGGCCGCTGGTCGGGCTCGACGGGGTGGACCGGGTGAAGAAGTACATCCAGCAGGGCATCGACGAGGGCGCCGAACTGGTGGTGGACGGCCGCGGCCTGACGGTGGAGGGTGCGGAGAACGGCTACTTCGTGGGCGCGACCCTTTTCGACCGGGTCGGCAAGGAGATGTCGATCTACACCGACGAGATCTTCGGCCCGGTGCTCAGCGTCGTACGCGCCGCGGACTACGAGGAAGGCCTGCGGCTGGCCAACGACCACGAGTACGGCAACGGCGTGGCGATCTTCACCCGCGACGGCGACACCGCCCGCGATTTCGCGGCCCGTGTGCAGGTCGGCATGGTCGGTATCAATGTGCCGATCCCGGTACCGATCGCGTACTACACCTTCGGTGGCTGGAAGCGCTCCGGATTCGGCGACCTGAACCAGCACGGCCCGGATTCGATCCGCTTCTACACCAAGACCAAGACGGTCACTCAGCGCTGGCCCGCGGGACTGAAGGAGAGCAACAGCTTCGTCATCCCGACGATGGAATGACGATCGTGTTCACTCTCGATTCCGACGAGCGGGCCATCCGCGATACCGCCCGGGATTTCGCCGACGAATATCTCGCGCCGCACGCCGTGGAATGGGACCAGGAGAAGCATTTCCCGGTGGATGTGCTGCGGAAATCGGGTGCGGTGGGGCTCGGCGGTATCTATGTAAACGAGGAGTTCGGTGGATCCGGGCTGCGCCGGCTGGACGCGGTGCGGATCTTCGAACAGCTCGCTACCGGGTGCCCGGCGGTGGCCGCCTACATCTCGATCCACAATATGGCGGCCTGGATGATCGACGCCTACGGTGACGACGACCAGCGCCGGCAGTGGCTGCCCGGGCTGACCGCCATGGAGAAGCTGGCCAGTTACGCGCTCACCGAACCGGGCGTGGGCTCCGATGCCGCCGCCATCACCACCCGGGCCGTGCGCGACGGCGAGGACTATGTGCTCAACGGGTCCAAGCAGTTCATCTCGGGTGCGGGTAGCAACGATCTGTACGTGATGATGGTCCGCACCCAGGACACCGGGGCGCGGGGTATCTCGACACTAGTCGTCCCGGCCGACACCCCCGGCCTGGAGAAGATCGTCCGCGATCTGCGGGTGCACCAGATCCTGGAGGGCACCAACGAGAT
>JABFXT010000233.1 GCA_013361595.1 Nocardia sp.
GGACCGCGTCGCCGACGGCGTGGAAGTCGGCTTCCGGGTGGGTGATTCGCATCCGCTGCCCACCGACAGCGTCGTCACCGTCGAACCTCTGTCCGCGCGCGGTGTGCCGTTTGTGCAGTTCGTCCCCAAGACCGGGGCCGGCCCCTATGTCCACGACGGACAGCGGCTGGAATCCGAGGACATCCACAGTCCGCTGTCCATTCCGGAAGCGGCGCGGATGGTCACCCGGACCATGAACCAGCTCGACCCGGCCACCATGGGATCGCTGGTACGGACATTGCGCGACGCTCTGCACGGCACCGACGCCGCCCTCCCCGAACTCACCCGCGCCGCCGATCTGCTCGCCGCGACGATCATGTCCCGGGTACCGCGGATCGCCGCACTGCTCGACAATTTCGAGACTGCCGCCGCCGACAGCGACTGGTCGGGCCCGGCCACCTCGGCCGCGGCCACCGAATTCACCCGCTTCGCCGAAGTGCTCGACGATTTCGTCGAGGCGGTCGGCAGGTTCACCGGCGCCGAGGGGTCGCCGGAGATGTACCTGAACGACGGCGGCCTGGTACCGCTGCTCCAGCGGCTGCGGGAGTTCCTCGACGAGGCCGGGCCGGAGCTGGCCGCACTGCAACCGGGTCTGGTGCCGCTCACCGACGCGCTGAGCGGTTCCGCGCAGCAACTCGATATCGGCAGCCTCATCGGCCAGGCGTTGCAGAGCACCACCGACGATTCGGTCCGGGTGCGGGTGGGAGTGAAATAGGAAAGGGCCGGTCTCCGCGGCCGCCCGATCGATGATTCGTCGCGTTCAGGACTGTTCGGGCCCGTCGGTATCCGCGCGGTCGAGGATGGCCTGGGCCTGGTTGTCGATATCGCCCAGGGCCGAGATCAGGTCCAGCGCACCCAGTTCGAACGGCGTCTCCTCGGCCATCTGCCGCAGTTCGGCGAGTACCGCGTCGATATCGTCCTCGGCCGCCGGGCGCCGTCGCGGGTCCGGTGCGTCGACCGGCTGCCAGGCGATGGCCTGCTGCCACCACGGGTCACCGGTGGCCCAGGCCCAGATCGTTTTGCGCACCAGGGTCGAATCGTCGGTATAGAGCTGGAAGAACGCGTCGAGATCTCGATGCTCCATTTCGAATATCTCCTCCGGTAGCCGGCGTGCGCGGATATGACACATGGGAGCGCGGATCACCTTCAGCGCCGGGTCGCGCGGGTCCGGGGGAGTTTCCAGGATTTCGTCGAGAATGCTCTCGGTGAGATAGGGGAGCCGGAAATCGCCCGTGGTCACCGGGACGCGGGCGGCCTCCCGCGGGTTGTACAGGCGGCGGGTGGCGACATCCAGTACGGCCAGGTCACGGTCCGCGGTGAGGGCCAGCAGCGCGCGCAGGCAGTCGAACCGATCGTCGACGGTGGCCTCCAGCAGTGCCCCGCGCGCGTCGGGGCGCCGGTACACCCGCAATCCGGTCCCGGAGCGGTGGATCAGTGTGCACACGACTCCGACCGGCTGCGCGGGCGGAGTCGGTTCGGGGGCACCGGCCAGGGACTGGTAACGCTCGTATGCCTGTGCGGCCGATTCGATCCCGGCCGCGGACATTACGGCGAAAAGAGAACTCACCCGCCAAGTACAGCAAAATATGCGACTCGGCGCTGGTTCACTTCATAAGAATGTTGCTCCGGCAACAGAATTCGTGACAGTTCAGATTCCGGCGACGTCCGCGAACTGACCGATCCCATACGTGACGGCCATCGCCAGGGCTCCGCCGATCACCACCCGGGCCATCGCCCGCGGCCGGCTGCTGCCACCGAGCCCGGCACTGATCGAACCGGTGAGTGCCAGGGCGAGCAGGACCGCGACCATGGTCACCGGGATCCGTGCCGGAGTCGGCGGCAGCAGGATCGCGAGCAGCGGCAGCAGCGCGCCGACGGTGAAGGAGATCGCCGAGGACAGCGCGGCATGCCACGGATTGGTCAGTTCGTCGGGGTTCAGGCCCAGTTCGGCCTCGGCGTGCGCCGCGAACGCGTCGTAGGCCGTGAGCTCCTCGGCCACCTTGCGCGCGGTTTCGGCCGACAGGCCCTTGGCGTGATAGATCGCGGTGAGTTCGTTCAGTTCGTCGTCCGGGTCCTGTTCCAGCTCCCGGCTCTCCTGCTCGAGCAGCGCTCGTTCCGTATCCCGCTGGGTGCTGACCGAGACGTATTCGCCGACCGCCATGGAGATGGCGCCGGCGCTGATCCCCGCGATTCCCGCGGTGAGGATCGCGTCGGTATCCGACGACGCGGCCGCGACGCCGACGACGAGTCCCGCGGTGGAGACGATTCCGTCGTTGGCGCCCAGCACACCGGCCCGCAGCCAATTGAGCTTGGCCGCCAACCCGGTCTGCGGGAGGTACTTTTCCTCCGCTGCCTCGGTCATAGCCGAACCTTATGCGAACAGTCGCGGGTGCGGACAGGGTCGCCCGTCGAGTGTCGCCCGCGCACGCGCTAGCTCGGTACGGCGTAGATGTAGAGCAGGCCCACGGTGACCAGGCCCATCAGCGGGGTCAGTACCCAGGTCTCCACCTTGTTCCCCGTCCGGGAGATGATCGGGACCGTCAGTTTGGGTTTCAGGGGCCACAGCAGCGGGCAGCCGCGGTCGGTGAGACAGTCGCCGACGATGTGGATGAGTGCGCCCAGCCCGATCGCGAACGGTAGCCAGTAGGGCGAATCCGGTAGCCAGCGGTCCATCAGAACGGTGCCGGCGCCGGCCAGCAGGATGCACAGGCCGTAGGCCCGGAGCGAATCGCCTTTCGGCGTCAGGTGCAATGCCCGCAACCCGAAGGCGAGCATCACGAAGACCACACCCAGCGTGAAGTACCGGCCCAGATAGTGCACCCCGGCCCAGGTCGCCCAGCCGGCGAGCAGGACGAACAGCAGGCCGTGTGTTCCCTTGCGGTGCCCGCCGGATACGACCGACACCCCTTTCGCGAGCGTATTGCTCACCGGCCCCAGTGATTGCGCGATCGTGCTGTTGGGATGGTCGATATCGGGAAGCAGCGCGGCCCCCGCCGTGATGAACGCCCCCAGGACGAGTTCCAGCGCAGTGATCTGCACCGGTCCCTGGATGAACTCCAGCACGGTCGGCGGGACGATGGTGGCAGCGGTGACGAACGCAAGGGCACCGCTGGTGGCGTGGGAATGGCCGAGCACTGACTCTCCCGGTATCTGAAAAGCGGACGAACGGTAACGGTCAAAGTTAGCAATCGATCCCGACAGGCCGGATCTCGTCGGTCACGGCCACGACTCGCCGACTGCGCGCTCCTGCTGGGACACGCCGCGTCGACCGGTGTTCCGGTGTGAGATCCGATCGTCGTCTGTACTGCCGTGCGCCGAGGTGCGATGCTGGCCCGGTCGGATTGTCGTGGGGGCTGTCCGTTTCTTCGAGGGGGCTTCGAAAATGGTTGATTTCCGGCCTGTTCTGCATCGGGCACCGGCATACGAGCCGCAAGTGCTCCGGACGTGCGCGCGCG
>JABFXT010000064.1 GCA_013361595.1 Nocardia sp.
AGCGGCGCCGGGGCCTCGGCCCCGGCCCGTGCCCGGGCGGCGAGCTGGAACGCCGCGGCGATCGCCGTGGCGTTGGCCCCCCCCACCCCCGGCCGGCGCCGCAACTCCACCGGTCGTGCCGAGGCGAGTCCGCAGACCCCGCCGTACTCCGTGAGCAGTGCGAGAGCGAGTTCGACGGCGCTCTCCCCGGGGCGGCCCTGGCCCAGCAGCAACGCCAGCAGTTCCCCGTCGCTCAACGCCTGCGGCCCGAGCGCGCAGAGGCGTTCGCGTGGTCGCTGCGCCGTGGGCAGATCGATGATCGGTACCGGCATGAATCCCCCTCCAGACTTCGTGCGTCCGGATCATGCCAGCGAGTACCGACAGTTTTCGACGAGTGGGCCGGGCGGTGGGACCGGGCGGATCAGCCGTCGACCACCGCGGGGCGCGGGGATCGGTTCAGTGCCGACGCGGCCAGCCGCTCGAAATGCCGTAGCTGGCGCTCGTGCACCACGATCCGGCGCAGTGCCTCGTGAATGGTCGCCTTACTGGTCGCCGTGCCCATGATGGCCCCGGCGGCGACCAGCAGGTCCTGATCCAGTTCGATCCGCACTGTCGGCATGCGTCCTCCTTCGTACATCCGCCCTGGTGCGGCGGCGTGGCGTCGACATCCGGGCACGCCCAGCGATGACTACGCGAACAAACGCCGCTGGCCAGTCAGTTTGCCGAGTCGATGCGGGTTTATCGACGGAATGTCACGCCGCGTGTCCACATCGAGACCTAACGGTGCCGCCGGCCGAAGCCCGGCTACCGGCCACGCACCGCTGGAACACCACTGTCGATACGCCCGGCGCGGCGGCACCGCGGTGACAGCGCCGGTTGCCCGGTCAGCGCGGAGCGAGTCGCGACTCGAAATTGCGTTCGAGTTCGCGCCAGGCCCGGGATTCGGCGTCGAACGGCGGATTGGGTGCCATCCGGGTCGGATCCGGGTTGAGCAGGTAGGAGACATACCACCCGAGTGGGGTCGATTTGGACAGAGCCTGCTCCACCGTCTCGTCGTCGGCGTAATCGGCGGCATCGGAGAACAGCTCCAGCACCAGGTCCAACTGCTCGGTGTCGACCGCCTCCGGTCCCTCGGCGAGGTCGTCGGCCAGGCCGGGAAGGACGTAGACGTTCTCCTCGGTGACCTCGACCTCGAGCGATCCGTCGACGGCCGCGGTCTGTACTTCGGCATAGGTACTGATCCGGGACAGATCGTGTTCGTGATCGTCGGCGAGATACCGTGCAAGTGCACGTTCACTACCGAACACCGAGATGGAGTTCTTGGCCCCGAGGAAGATCGGTTCGTCGTCGAGGTAGCACCGCAGCGTGAAGTACTCGTTATCGGCCGTCACGATCTTGACGGGGTCGATGCCGACTTCCTCCCAGAACGTGAGGTCCTCGTCGTCGTCCTCGTCGTCGGTGTCGTCGTCCTCGTCCAGATCGACGGGCTCGAAATCGCTGTCGTCATCGGTATCGGCCGCGTCGTCGGCGTCGACCTCGTTCTCCTCGGCGGCCAGCAACTCGGCCTCGGCCAGTGCCACCGCCTCGGCGTCGACGTCGGGAACGCGCACCACCGAATCGACGGCGTCGAGGACATCGTCCCAGCTCTTGGCCACCGCCGCACCGATCCGGTCCCACAGTTCCTGGCCTTCCCGGCCCGCGAACATATGGGTACCGCCGGCCAGCGCGCCCAGCGACGGGTGTGAGCCGAAGAATTTGGTGACCGTCTCGAGTTCGCAGACCTCGCCGATATTGCGCACCATGGCCAAGGTGTCCTCCAACTCGGCGACGGTGTCCACATCGGGTTCACCGGCGGCCAGCTCCGGGACACCGACCAGGTCGAAGGAGTAGTTGTCGTCCGGTTCGAGCTCGGCCGCGGACAGGCCCGCGACCACCTTCCATGCCGGATGGTCGATCAGGTCGTTATCCGAGTCGGTCCGGATGAAGGCCGCTAGTTCGGCCACGGTCTCGAAGCCGTACAGGGCGTCCTCGTGCCCTAGGAACGCCTCCCACTCGTCGTCACCGTCACGCCAGCGCGGTGCCCACAGGGTGACAAGATCGCCGTCGGTCAAACCGAGCTCGATCGGGACGATGTCTCCAGAAGCCATAAGCCGAAGCCTAATAGGTCCGGCAAGGCGGAGCCCACCCCTGGTTCCCACAGCGCTTCAGCAGCGGTGGAGCCGTGCTCGGCGCGCCGCCTTCTCAGGCGCCGTCGGGCCGAGTGCCGGTCGGTTCGATCCCGGCCTCCGGCGCCGGTGCGAACGATTCGTTCAGTGCGGCAACGACCTCCGAGCGTCGGCCACCCGCATCCTCGGCGGCCTGCCGGCACGCCCAGATGATGAGCTGTGCGGCTTCCGCGGGGGGTAGCGCGGTCACGGCTTCGGTGAGCTGCAGCGCCACCACCGCCCCGTCGCTGTCGACCTCGGCGGTCACCATTCCGTCCTCGGTGCTGAAGCGGCCGCGGACCTGTTTGAGTCCGTACAGCGCGGCCTCCAGCGCCTCCAGCTTCCGGGTGGCACCGGCGACCAGGGCGTCCATCTCGGCGCTCATACATTCCTCCTGGATACGGGCGGGAATCCGCTGGGTTCGGACCGGGTGGGCCGGCTGCTCATACCGGCCTCATCCAGCTGGTCGGGCCGGTATCGGCATCGTCCATCCGATCCAGTTCGTCGACCGCCTGCTGCCGGGTCGGCAGCCCGAGCTGATCCAGGATCTCGGCCGGCATCCCGTTCTCCGCCAGCATCTCCCGGCGCTTGGCTTTGGCCGCGATGGTGGAACGGCGGGTCAACCGCAGGATCTCGTCGGCGAGAGCCTGTGCGCCGTACCGGTATTCGCTGCGCTCGAATTTGATCTCCACCGGCATGCCCTGGTCCGTGGCGCGTACCGACAGGGTGCCCGCCCGATTGCGGCTCGCCGCCATCGTGACATTGGGCACCTCGGGAACCTGCTGCTCACTCATAATTCTGTCCAGTCGTCATGATCGGATATCCGCCCCCCGGAACGGGTGGCCTCTGCTCTGCGCGGGTCATTCCGTGGGCCGGTAGAACCCGAGGAACTCCATTCCGCTGTTCTCCGTCCGCACCGAACTGATCTGCACCGGATCGCCGGCCTCGATCAACTGACCGTTGCCGATCACCATCGCCACATGGCCGTCCCATACCGCGAGGTCACCGGGTGCCAGGTCACCGGGCGACACCGGCGTGGCACCGTTGGCCTGTTCGTGGGCCAGCCGGGGAAGATCCACACCGGCCTCGCCGTAGGCGTATTTGGTCATACCGCTGCAGTCCAGGCCCGAGCCCGGGGTGTTACCGCCCCAGACATACGGGGTGCCGAGCGTCCCCAGCGCCGATTTCACCGCGGTGGCCGCCTTCTCGTTCGGTGCCTCCACCACACTGCCGTCCGGCAATGTCACCTTCACACCTTCGCCCTCGGCCTGCGTACCGGCGGAGGTGGTCGTCTTCGAGGGGGTCCCG
>JABFXT010000813.1 GCA_013361595.1 Nocardia sp.
GGGGCCGGGGGCATCACCGAGCGCCCGCAGCACCCGGACGAGGCGGCGCGCGCAGAGCTCGTTGCGATGAACGGCGCCGCGCGATACCGGATCCCGCGGTGCTCCCGCGAGACTCGCCGAGCCTTCCGTCCGGGAAACGCCGGTGTCCGGAGCTTTCCACGGTGAGCCTGCCGCAGCGCGGGGATCGGATGCCACGCTCGGTGACCCGGAATCGGCCGACGCCGCTGGAGCGCTCCACGGCGTCGCCTGCGCGGTCGCGGACGCGGCGGTCGGACCGCTACCGGAGTCGGTGTCCGTTTCGCCGGACCGTGCGGAACCACCGAGCGCGCTCGGACCGTCGATCACCACCACCGTGATGTTGTCCGTGGTGCCGTTGCTCCCCGGCGCGGCGAGAGCGGTCCGGATCGCCGCTTCCGCCGCCGCGAGCCGATCGTCCGGGGAGCTGTTCAGCGGCGCCGTGATCGCGGCGGCGAGCTGAGCGTCGGAGACCCGCTTCAGCGCGCCGTCGGAAACCACCGCCACGACACCCCTGCCGGTGGGTGAATAGCGTTTCGGATCCGGATCTCGCCACGGCTCCTCCCATATCTCCGGGTTGCCCAGGCCACGGGTGATGGTCGAGGCGTACGGGAGATTTTCCGCTTCTTCGTCGGTGAGCTGCTCTTCCCGCCGCTTCGCGTCCTCGATGTATTTCTGCGCGTACGAATCGTCGACGGTCAGGCGCTGCGGTGGGCCACCGTCGAGCGGAACCCAGTACACCCGGGCATCACCGTAGGAATCGCTGACGATCTCCGTGGGCGTCACCAATGTCACCGCGATCGTGCAGGCGGGCGGGATCTCACAGCCGGCGAATTCGGTCCGGATCAGGTCCAGGACTGCGTCTCTTGCCGCGGTGACGGCGTCCGCGACGACCTGTACCGGATCCCACCCCGCACCGTCGGCGGCCGCGACGGCCGCACGTTCCAGTACGCCGCAGGCGGCCGCCGAGGCCACCTTCGCCGCCACATCGCTGCGCGCGAGATGCGATACGCCGTCGCAGACCGCGGCCATCGTCACCCGCTCACCGTCGACGATCGCCTCCGCCAACGCGAACTCGTCTTCGTTCAGCGAGTGGCCCGAGCCGACATCGGTCCAGCCGGCGGCACCGCTGGTCTCCTGGTGCCGGCGGGGACCCGGTCTCGGCAGCTGCATCCAGGGCATCACCGGCGCACCGCCCGCCCCCTCCCCGGTCGGCGATGACGCGGCGGACGGCGTCTCGCCGGGCTCGACGGGCCCCTGCTGTCCGGCGGACCCCGGGGTCCCGTCCCGATCGACCACCTCCGCGGGCGTGCGGCCGTCCGGCTCGCCGGTGCGTGCGGAATTCGATACTTCCGGTGCCGCGGCCGACTGTGGTCGCGGAAGTTCCCGGTCCGGTGCGGGCTGCCCCCACGGCAGGAGGCGGGGATCGGTACGGGGAACCGGGAGCGCGTCCAGCGCCGCGAGCAGCTCGTGGATCCGGTCGTCCACGGTCCGCAGTTCCGCCACGGCCGTTCTCGCACGCTGCGCGCGGGCCGCCGCCGCGGTCACGTCGCGGTCCACGGCGTTGTTGTTGAGCCACTCCGCCAGCCAGACCCGCACGGCGACGGAATAGGAGACCAAGGCGGTGAGGCGATCCCGGGTGACCGTGGTCCGGGGGTCGTCCAGCACGGCGAGCAGTTCGGCCAGCCCGTCCCGGGCCCGGCGCAGCGCCGGATAGTACGGGGCAGCGGCGCCGGCGCGGGCGCTGCGCGGATCCGGGTCGTCCGCGTGGGCGGCGGCGCCACTCAACTCCGCGGTCACGCCGGCCAGCGCCTGCGCCAGCAGATTCCGGTCGATGCCGGACAACAATCCGGTGTCGGCGGCCGCCACCGGCGCGCCGGACGTCGCGGCGTCCAGCACCGCACCGGCAGCGGTGAGTCCGCGGACCGCGGCGGCGAAATCCGCCGCCACCGCGGCGGCCTGCCGTGTGGTGGGGCCCGCTGTCGCCTGTTCGGCTTCGTCGAGGGCCCGATCCGCGGCCGCGATCGCCGGCAGCCACTGTGCCACCGCCCGGGCAAGCCTCGACAGGATCTCGACCCGGGCCGGCGGCAGCGTGCCCGAATCGTCGAGCAGTTCGTCCAGAAGTCCGGCCAGCCGGTCGAGATGTGCGACCTCCGCGCGCAGGTCAGGGGTGTGCGCAGCGGCGGCAAGGGTATTCGATGCCGCCGCCAGTGCCGTGCGCACAGAACGCACCTGAGTCGTGTCCAGCGGAGCCTCTCGTTCCCCCCGACGCGGATCATCTCCCTGCGCATCCGGCCGCCGCGACCGGGGCCCCGGCTCGCCCCAGGGGATGCCGGTGTTCGGATCGACATTGAATGCCAGCACACCCGGCGGAGCGTCCCCCGGTACATGGGTGGCTCGCGTCCCGCGGCGATTCCGATCGCCGAACGCGTCGACCACACCCGCGCCGTCGAACCCTGTCACCGGCCCCGGGATCCCGCCGGTGGCCCCGGCCCCCGGGTGCCTCGCTCCGGTCCCGGTGCGCGGTGTTCCCGCTGTGTTCTGCGCGCCGAACGGGATCTCGTCCAGATCGAGGACACCCCGGCGCAGCGCCTCGAGGACAGCGCCGGTGCGGTCGCCCACACCGAGTTTCCGGAAAAGCAGTCCCAGCGCGGATTTGACGGTTTCGGCGGATACCCCGAGCGACTCCCCGATCGCACCGTTCGCCCTCCCCAGGGCAACCAGCGGCAGTATCTCCGCTTCGCGTGGGGACAGCTGGAGAGGGCGGTCCGACAACGGAATATCGTCGAGTTCGAGCAGGGACATCCGCAATGCCCGGACTACAGCCTCGGTCCGGGTGCCCGCACCCAACACGCGGACGATCTCGCCGATGCCGGCGACCGACTCACCGGCCGCGACTCGGGCCAGGGTCGCGAGCTCGGTCCGGGTCAGTTCGCGGGTGGCGACGGCCTCCGTGATCGGAATCTCGTCCAGCTGGAGATACCTGGCGTGCAGGGCCCGGATCAATGCCTCGGTCTGATTGCGCGCGCCGAAAGCGCGAATGATGTTCTTTACTGCCGCCGACACTGTGGGCACCGACAATCCGGTGGCTGTCGCGATGTCCTCGTACGTGTCGTGTACGGCCAGCAGAACCAGGACGCGGTCCTCCCGGTCGGTCAGCGGGCGCGCACGGGACGGATCCGCTTCCGGCAGGTCTTCCAGCCGGAAGATGCGACGGCGCAGTGCCTGAACGACTGCACTGGTCCGGTCGGCCGCATCCAACTTCCGCAGAATGCTGGAGACATCCTTCTTGACGTCGTTCTCGTCCGTGTGGAGGCGTGCCGCTATCTCACCGTTCGACATGCTCTCGGCGAGCAACTCCAGCACTTCCAGTTCCGGAGCGACGAAATCATCATCGGAAGCCTCGGCGATCGAAGCCGGAAACAATAAACCGACCGTTTCCTGGGCAAGGTTGTTGACCGCACTGAGTTTCAGTG
>JABFXT010000076.1 GCA_013361595.1 Nocardia sp.
TAGTTGCGGGTCGCGAACACCAGGACCGTGCCGAATACGACACCCGCTGCCAGCACCTCCGGGTCGCGCCGCCGCCACGACAGCACCAGGCAGACAGGAACGAGCAGCGGGAGAACCGGCCCGAGCACCATGATCTCGCTGATCGAGAACGCCAGCCCGTACAGCGGCCCGACGGCGGCACCGCCCCCGCCGCTGCTCTGCTCGATGATGCTGCTGTTGCCGTAATCGGAGGTGAACTGCTGGAAGGGTTCTCCGGTGATCAGCCAGCTGGTCACCGTCCACACCACGAACGCGACTCCGACGGGCGCCGCCACCAGCAGGGCGTCCATCGCGGTATCGGTGATCCGGATCCGGCGCGGACCCCGGGCCCGAAACCAGGTCACCACCGCGACGAACACCGTGACGCCCGCGGCCGCGGGCAGGGCGTCGTAACGGGTCAGGTATGCCAGCGCCAGCGCGACGCCGGCGACGCACAGATCGTGTACGTCGTCGGTGTGCAGCCAGCGGATGAGGCGGCGGGCCGACCAGCACAGCAGGAACAGGAACGGTGCCTCGCTCATTCCGTTGCCGCCGTAGAACACCACCATCGGGTTGAGCGCGAAGACGGCGGTCAGCACCCACACCAGCCAGGTCGGCGCACCGCGGTCGGTGCAGATGCCGTGGATCTGCACCACCGCCCCGGCCATGAAGGGGGCCGACATCAGCACGCCGGTGATGTTCCACGAGGTCAGCACCGGCCACCAGTGGCTCAGCAGGACGACCGGTAACTGGACGACGGTCGACAGCGGAGTGAAGATGAACCCGATGGCCGCCAGATGCGGGTCGCGGCTGAACAGTACGCTACGGGCGGCCGAGATCCGGCTCAGCGAGTCGCCGAGGATGTAGTGGGGCTCGATCGCCAGATACAGTCCGGCGGCGAGGTAGCCGAGGGTGGCCAGTGCGAACAACCACCGGGCGGTTCTCATTTCGCCGGACCCGTGGTCTGCGGCGATTCCGCGCCGGGCAGGCCGTGGAAGGTCTTCTCCCAGTAGGACGGTTTGCTGATCAGCTGGTAGGTGCCCTTGATCGCGGCGACACTCATCAGCAGCCAGTACAGCGGGGTGGTGAGCGCCGCGAGCAGCAACACGGTCAGCCGGCTCTCCCGGCAGGCGACCAGATTCATGTACATCACCGCCGAATTGCCGAACACCAGGCAGAACAGGGCGGGAAAGTAGACGTAGGCGGGGAACTGCTCCTGGACCGCGTGTGGCTGCCCGAGCAGCCACGAGAGGGTGATCAGCCAGAACACCATATTGAGGGAGGCGATCAGCGGAGTTCCGGCGAGCAGGGTCGTGAACCGGGCGAAGCCGATCGGGCCGAGCATGCGCCACAACCGGACCGGGCGGCGCATATGCACCAGCCAGGTTTGCAGGTAACCCTTGTACCAGCGGGAACGCTGGCGGATCCAGTTCACCGGATCGCTGTTGGCCTCCTCCCAGGTGACCGAGTCCAGCACGGCCGTGTGGTAACCGCTCTCGGCGATACGCACCCCCAGATCCGCGTCCTCGGTGACATTGAAAGGATCCCAGGCGCCGATCTCGTCGAGGATGTCGCGGCGCAGGTGATTGGAGGTGCCGCCGAGCGGAATAGGCGCGTCCCCACGCATCAGTCCGGGCAGGATGAAACCGAACCACAGCGCGTAATCCGCGGTGAACCAGGCGGTGAGTAGATTCTGGCCGCCGTTGTGGAACGCCAGCTTCGCCTGTACACAGGCGGTATCGGCGGGCAGGCGGCCGAAGGCCACCGCCGCGCGCCGTAACTGCAGCGGGTCGGGCCGGTCCTCGGCGTCGTAGATGGTGACGATATCGCCGGTGGCGAAGTGCAGGCCGAAATTGCAGGCCTTGGGTTTGGTGCGGGGGTCGGCCGGCGGTACTTCGATGATCTGCAGTGATTCGGGGGCGGTGGCGGCCCGCGCGGCGGCGATCGTGGGTTCGTCGTCGGCTTCGAGCAGCAGCAGGATCTGCATCTTGTGCGCGGGATACCGGAAGGCGGCCAGATTCTCGATGACCGTGCCGATCACCTCGGGTTCCCGGAAAGCGGGTACGAGGATCGTATAGGCCGGCAGGCTGTCGTCTTCGGCCGCTTCCGCGTCGGCGGCGCTGACGGTGACGATGCTGCGGCCGTCGAGGCCGCGGAAGAACAGGATGAGGCGATCGATGAGCGTCCACACGTAGGCGGCCGTGCAGAGCACGGTGATGGTGATCAATGTCTGGGTGCGCGCGAATATTCCGCCCGCCACGATGGCGGCCAGCAGGCCGATCAGGAACCAGCGCTGCCAGGCGACCACCACCGTCGACGCGGAGACCTCGGGGCGGCGTTCCCGCAGCCCGTGGACGGCATCGTGCAGCGCCGCCGCCACCACCGGGTCGGTCCGGTCGTCCGGATCGTCGGTCACCACGGTTGCACCTCCACGAGTTGCCGGCCCAGCGTCTCCAGCAGGTCGGCGTCCTTGAACTCCGGATCGGCATCGGTCACCGCCGAGACACCGCGGGCGAGCAGGGCGACCATTGCCGAGGCGGTTCCCGCCACCGACGGTTGCGGGGGCAGGAAATAGGCGTCGGGTTCGTGGTTGTCGACGGTCATCACCGTGACCCGCTGGATATGGGCGGAATCGCGGCGCCACGTGAAGGTGAGGTAGTTCCAGGTCAGGTGGATGCGCTCGTCGACGATCGAGTACATGGTCCCGGTGATATCGCGCCCGAGCTCGACCGAACGCGGCGGGTTGCTCACCCGGGCGTAGCGCAGATCGTAGGTGATCAGCGTGGGGCTGACATCGAGCGCGGCGCCGTAACGCACGGTGAGCAGGTCGATCTGCGCCGTGCGGTTGCGGCCGAGGGTGTCCCAGCGCGGGTCGGGTTCGATGGTGCGGATGGTCTGGCGCAGGAAGGTCGATTCGGTGTGGAAAAAGTGCTGCGGCCAGTCCATGGGCTGCAGGGCGGTCTGACGCCAGCCTGGTGGCACCGTCAGGCCGGTGGAACCCTGATAGGGCGGTCCGGCGGCGACATCGTCACTGGTCGTCGCGGGCATCGGCGCGACCGCGACGAGCAGTGCCGCGACCGCGAGCGCGGCCAGCGACCAGGAAGGGTTGTCCGGTCCGCCGCCGATCCGCGGTACGGTGCCGGGCGGCAGCAGCGGTTCACCCAGCAGTACCGCGCATCCGCACGCCACCACCGCCGATATCGCCACCACCCCGGCGGAGACCAGCGAGATCCGCAGATTCGGGTACCAGTGTGTGACCAGTGTCAGCACGGCAGTATCGACGACGATCGCGGCGGCCGCGACCACGGCGACCCGCCGGAAGCCCCGATGGAATCCGTAGGCGAAGGTCACCGCCG
Organism: Nocardia sp.; assembly: GCA_013361595.1. GTDB lineage: Bacteria > Actinomycetota > Actinomycetes > Mycobacteriales > Mycobacteriaceae > Nocardia. The sequence goes on from JABFXT010000076.1 coordinate 3,375, forward strand.
ACGCCACGATCATGACGGACGCGTAGGCGATCTGCCCGCCGCCCAGCGCGACCGCGACGAGCCGGTAGGTGATCGGGTTGACCACGACGAACAGCACCCAGACCTCCCAGTAGCGCATGGTGGCCCGAATCCCGAAGAGCAGGATCGACCCGGACAGCGCGAACAGGGTGAGCGCGAGGACGTCGAAGTGGAACAGCTCGTAGAAGGGCGCGTACCGGGGGAGCAGCAACCGCTGGACGAACAACGCCACCACCAGGCCGATGATGCCGACGATCACATCGGTCTCCCGGTCGTGAATGGGGAGTACCGGCTTGTTGCGGCGCCGGATGCCCAGCATCAGCGCGAGCGCGAGAATCGGCAGCAGCAGCACGTACCCGATCGAGGTGCCCTCACCGGCGCCGACCCAGATATCGACAAGGGTGCGCCGGAACGCCGCCACGACGAGAATTACGAGCAGTGCCCAGCGCACCGCGATACGCGTGGCCGGAGTCCCCGTGCCGCAGAGCATCACGGGTTCAGCGTCGGTTCGCCGGGCGGAGGCCGCGGGCGGCGAACCACAGTGCGACGAGGAGACCGGCGACAACCAGGGCACCGGCCGCGATGAGCAGGCCCCGCATGGCCGGCGAAAGGGTCGCTTCCGTACCGCCCTGCGATTCGTCCGCCGGGAGCGCGTAATCCACGGGTTCGCGGCCGACCGCGGTGAACAGCACATCCCCGGACAGTGCGGACCAGCCGTCGGGGTCGGCGGACAGCAGGTCCAGCGTCCGGTTCAGTTCCTCGGGACCGGCATTGCTGGTGGCGACGAGCAGTTGCCGGCTGTCGTCGTAATAGCTCTGTAGCGAGGCGAACCGCAGTTCCGGAGAGAGCCGCAGATGGAAGACTGCCCCGGTACGGTCGGTCAGCGCGATCCGGGTGTCGTCGGTTTTGCTCAGCGGCGGGGAGATTCCCGCCGGGAGTTCACCGCCGGCCGCGATGAGAACGGTGGACCGGCCACTGTCGATCGACTCCGATACCGGTGTCCACTGCGGATCGAGCCGGGTCGAGGTGAGCGATTGCAGCCCGGCCACAATGGCCACCGCTCGATCGAGATCGGCGAGATCCCCGGTGGTCGCGGCGACATCGAAGGTCGGGAGCAGGCCCTGGGGCAGGGCCTGGAATCCCCGGGGTGGGCCGCCCGGCATCGGTGCGCTGGTGACCTCGCTACCCGGCAGGACGGTCAGGGTGAGCGGCTGATCGGTTCCGCAGCGACCGGTGTCTCCGGTGGTGCGGAGGGTGACGTTCACCGTGGTGTTGCGTTGCAGAACAGCGTTGGGGATATCGATCCAGCGGTCGATCTGCCCGGTCGGGTCCGCGGCCCAGTTGGTGAGTTCACGATCGCCCGCGGTGACGGTCAGCAGGCCGGCCTGGCTCGGGGGCAGCGGTGTGTAGTGGCCCTGCAATTTCACCCTGATATCGCCCGAGGGCCGGCCGAGCTTCGCCTGATCGAGGGTGAACGGAACACTGACCTGGGCATGGGAACTCGCGGTGAGCGGGCCGGCGCCGAGCCGGCCCAGCGTGGTGGTGTCGGGGGCGAGAACCGGCGGCTGATCCAGGGATCCGGCCACGGCCCGGCTGGCCACCGCGAAACCCGAGACATTGCTGGTGATCAGCCGGACCTGGTCGAGCAGGGCGTTGTCCTCGCCGGTGATCAGCAGGGTGGGGGGCCCGGCGGCGGGGGCCAGGGTGGTGGCGGCGCCACCGCCGGATCGAATGGTGACCGACCGGGTGAAATCGGTATCCGGTTCGGTGGTCGTTGCGTCCGGGGGGAGCCGCCGCAGGCTCACCCGCACCGGTTGGCTGCCGTAATACGCCACGATCGCCGTGGACAGCGACAGGGCGGCCTGCGCTTCGAGCTCCGACGGTGCCTCCGGGACGTAGATCCGCAACTCCTCGAGGATCGGCGGCAGGAAATCGGCGATCACCGAAGGGACCTGTGGGGCGCCCGCGTAACCGATACGTACATCGCGCAGGACCGCTCCGTGGTCGAACCAGTCGTCGGGGCAGCGGCCCACATCCGGGTACAGGTTCACGTGCAAGGTGACGGCGGCGGCCTGCTGCTCGACCTCCGCCTCGTCCAGCGGCACCGTGACCGGAACCCGCGTCGCGGCGCCGGCGGGCAGGTCGGCATGACCGATGAACCGGTTCCCGGATTCGACGTCGATCGTGCCGCGCGCCATATCGGCCGGTAGGTCGACGGCCGCGGTGAGCCGGGTGGGTGTCGTGCCCGGGGGTACCGGAATCGTGAGATCGACCTGGTCGTCGTCGCCGCGCAGCACGATCTGTTCACCGAGGCCCAGATCGCGGGCGGGGAACTCGATGGATCCCGCCGGTGCGCTCGCCGGTTCGGCTGTACCCGGTGGCCGGCCGGCTCCCGGGCCCGCGGTAAGGGCTACCACGGCCAATGCTGCCCAGCAGGTGCACAAGGTCCGAACGACAATCCGCATGGGCAGGACCCCTCAGTTATCCGGTGGCGCTTCCGGACGGATCCGGTAACGACTTGTCTGCGCGGTATACCAGGTCACGTGAATGGTAACCATGATCGGCCTCAGCTATTGATCAGCAACGATCGGTGGCGTGGCGGCGCGTCCCGGCCGCGGTCAGTCGAGGGTGGCGACCGGCTCCAAGGCGACCGGCTCCGGCGCGGCGGGTTTCCAGCGCTGGTCGACCAGGAGGCCCAGCAGCCCGGCGGCGATACAGGCGATCGACACCGCGACCATGACCGGATGGGTGCCCCCGGTCAGCGCGTCGGCGAGGATGACGGTGGCGGCGGTGCCGGGCAGGATCCCGATCACGGTCGCGCCCAGGTAGGGCCAGAACCGGATCGAGGACAGGGCGCAGCAGTAGTTCACCACCGAGAACGGCGCGAAGGCGATGAGCCGCAGCGCGCCGACGGCCAGCCAGCCGCGCCGGTGCAGGCGCTCGTCGACGACGCGGACCGTGGGATGGTCCAGGTAGATACCGACGCGATCGCGCCCGTAGGCGCGCACCAGCAGGAAAGCGGCGGCCGCGCTGAGCACGGTCGCGCCGACCGCCACCGCGAGCCCGACGACCGGGCCGAACAGCAGCCCCGAGGCCACGGTGAACACTGTGCGCGGCACGGGTGCGACGGTGATCACGGCATGGGCGAGGAAGAACAGGAGCGGGAAGTAGGGCCCGGCCTCGCCGGCCCACTGCTGGATCTGCGCCGGGCTCGGTAGCGGGGTCAGCAATGCGGCCGCGCAGACGAGCGCGGCACCGCACAGGAGGAGGACCAGCCGCCGGTCACGGAGCATACGGGGCACCGGCCGAGGTTACCGGTCGGCCGCGGGGTGTCCGGGAGGCGGTGTCGCGGGCGGGCCGTGAGCGGCGTGTCCGCGGGGAATCCGACCGGGATGTGGTGAACGCCTGGATCCGGATGCCGGGCGAAGCCGGTGCGGTGCTCGACTTCGGCCGGCTGCCTGCCGCGCCCGGGGGCGACAGGTTACTCGCTGGTAGTGGTGGCCACGGACGATGCCGTACGGGCGTCCCGCTAGCATCGGAGGGGCGGGCTGAATGCTCGTTAACCAAAGTATTCGCTGAGCTGGGCGGATGCCAAGGTACCCGCGCACACCAGTGGTGCGCTTGTACTGAAACGAAAAATGAGGGAACAGGGTATGCCGATTGCTGCAGAGCCCGCGGCCGGAGCTGATCCGTCCTCGTCCGCGGTGCCCGAATATCCCGCCTGGCGCAAGGGTGTGGCGGGCGTGCTGGCCAAGACCCGCAAGGTCGACGCGGCCGAACTCGGTGCGGAACCCGAAAAGCTACTGAATCAGTCCACCTACGACGGGCTGAGTATCGCACCGCTGTACACACGCCGGGACGAACTGCCCGAGCAGCCGCTGCCCGGTGCCTACCCGTTCGTGCGGGGCGGCGACGCCGGGCGCGATGTCCACCGCGGCTGGTTCGTGAGCGCCCGTATCGGCGCCGCCGACGCGGCCACCGCAAAACGGGAGATCACCGTCGGGCTGGAGAACGGCCTCAGCGCTGTCGAACTCGGTATCGGCGCGTACGGCGTGCCGGTGGACCGGGTGGGCGCCGCGCTCGACGGCCTGCTGTTCGAACTGGCGCCGCTGGCCCTGCGGGCCGGGACCGAGGCCGCGGCGGCGGCCGCCGCCGTATACGAGGTGATCGACCGGTACTCGGCGCCCGATCGGGCCGCCATCCGGATCTCCCTCGGCGCGGGTCCACTGACGAGCGCGTTCGCCGGGACCGGTGATCTCGGGCTCGCCGAAACCACCGCACTGGCCGTCGCGGCCGGGCAGCGGCCGGAGACCGTGCGAGCGATCACCGTGGACGGCACCGTCTTCCACGATGCCGGCGCCTCCGACGCCCAGGAACTGGGTGCGGCCGTCGCCGCCGGGCTCGAATACCTGCGGGTGCTGTCCGGCGAGATATCGGTCCCCGAAGCGTTGCGGCAACTGGAGTTCCGGTTCGCCGCCACCGACGACCAGTTCGCCACCCTCGCGAAGTTCCGGGCCGCCCGGCGATTGTGGGCGCGGGTCGCCCACGCGCTGGGCGCACCGTCGGAAGGCGCGGCGCCACAACACGCGGTGACCTCCGCGGCGATGATGAGCCGCCGAGACCCCTGGGTGAATCTGTTGCGCACCACCCTGGCCGCTTTCGGTGCCGGTGTGGGTGGCGCCGACACCGTCACCGTGCTGCCCTTCGATTCCGCGCTGCCCGCCGGTGAACTCGGTGTCTCCGCCTCGTTCTCGGAACGGATGGCACGCAACACCCAGCTGCTGCTGCGCGAGGAATCCCATCTCGGGCATGTCCAGGACCCCGGTGCGGGTTCCTGGTACGTCGAGCGGTTCACCGACGACCTCGCTACGGCCGCATGGGAATTCATGCAGGAGATCGAAGCGGCCGGTGGTTACCGGGCGGCACTGGACTCCGGGCTGGTGTCCACTCGGATCGGTGAGACGAAAACCCGGCGGGACAGCGATATCGCGCATCGCCGGGCCGCCGTCACCGGGGTGAACGAATTCCCGAACCTCGCCGAGGCGCCGCTGTCGGAGGCCGCGCGCACCGCCGGGCCCGGGCCGCGGTACGGCGCCCCGTTCGAGGCGCTGCGTGACCGTTCGGATGCCTATCTGGCCGCGCACGGTGCCCGCCCGCAGGCGCTGCTGGTGCCCCTGGGCACTGTCGCCGAGCACAATGTCCGGGTCACTTTCATCGCCAACCTGCTGGCGTCCGGTGGGATCGAATCGATCAACCCGGGACCGCTCGCCGAAGGCGATATCGCCACGGCGGCGAAGGAATCCGGCGCGTCGATCGCGGTGCTCTGCGGAACCGACGCACGGTACGGCACGGATGCGGCCGGCGCGGTGGAGCAGCTGCGAAGTGCCGGCGTCGCCACCGTACTGCTGGCCGGGCCGGAGAAGGTCCTGGCCGGTATCGAGGAGGCCCGGCGTCCGGACGGGTTCCTGGCGGCCCGGATCGACGCGGTCGCCGCCCTGACCGCCCTGCTGGAGAAGGTGGGAGCCTGATGACGACACAGCGAACCGAGCAGGAGATCGGCAGTTTCGCCGAGGTTCCGCTCACCGAGCCGGGTTTCACCCCCGAACAGGCCGACGCGAGCGCCCGGGACGCGTACGTACAGGCGGCGGCCGCCGCCAACGACTACACGCCCGAGCAGCTGGTGTGGTCGACGCCGGAGGGTATCGATGTCCCGCCGGTGTTCACCCGGGCCGACCGTGACGGTGTCGCCGCCGCGGGCTTCCCGCTCGACAGCGTCCCCGGCGTCGCGCCCTTCGTGCGCGGGCCGTACCCGACGATGTATGTGAACCAGCCGTGGACCATCCGCCAGTACGCGGGATTCTCGACGGCCGCGGATTCCAATGCCTTCTACCGGCGCAATCTGCAGGCCGGGCAGAAGGGCCTGTCGGTGGCGTTCGACCTCGCCACTCACCGTGGTTACGACTCCGACCATCCCCGGGTGCAGGGTGATGTCGGTATGGCCGGTGTCGCCATCGATTCCATCCTGGACATGCGCCAGCTCTTCGATCAGATCCCGCTGGATCAGGTCAGTGTCTCGATGACCATGAACGGCGCGGTACTGCCGATCCTGGCGCTGTACGTGGTCGCCGCCGAAGAACAGGGTGTGGCGCCCGAACAACTGGCCGGAACCATTCAGAACGATATTCTGAAAGAGTTCATGGTCCGCAACACCTACATCTATCCGCCGAAACCGTCGATGCGGATAATCTCCGATATCTTCGCCTACACCAGCGCGAAGATGCCGAAGTTCAACTCCATCTCCATCTCCGGCTATCACATCCAGGAAGCCGGCGCGACGGCCGATCTCGAACTCGCCTACACCCTCGCCGACGGCGTGGAGTATCTGCGCGCCGGGATCGATGCGGGAATGGAGATCGACAAGTTCGCGCCCCGGCTGTCGTTCTTCTGGGCCATCGGGATGAACTTCTTCATGGAGGTCGCCAAACTCCGTGCGGGCCGGTTGCTCTGGAGCGAGCTGGTCGCGAAATTCGATCCGAAGAACCCGAAATCGCTGTCGCTGCGCACCCATTCGCAGACCTCGGGCTGGTCGCTGACCGCGCAGGACGCCTACAACAATGTGGCTCGCACCTGTATCGAGGCGATGGCGGCGACCCAGGGGCACACCCAGTCGCTGCACACCAACGCCCTCGACGAAGCGCTCGCGCTGCCGACCGATTTCTCGGCCCGGATCGCGCGCAACACCCAGCTGCTGATCCAGCAGGAATCCAACACCACGCGGCCGATCGACCCGTGGGGCGGTTCGTATTACGTCGAATGGCTGACCCATCAGCTCGCCGAACGGGCCCGGGCGCATATCGCCGAGGTCGAAGCGCACGGCGGGATGGCGCAGGCGATCGGCGAGGGTATTCCCAAACTGCGTATCGAGGAGGCCGCGGCCCGCACCCAGGCGCGGATCGATACCGGCCAGCAGCCGGTGATCGGCGTCAACAAGTACCAGGTCGCCGAGGATCACGAGGTCGAGGTCCTCAAGGTCGAGAATTCCCGGGTGCGTGCCGAGCAGCTGGAGAAGCTGCGGCAGCTGCGCGCCGACCGTGATCAGGACGCTGTGGACCGGGCGCTGGGTGAACTCGGCCGCGCCGCCGCCTCGTCCGAGGGCGGGATGGCGAACAACCTGCTGGCCCTGGCGATCGACGCGGCGCGGGTGAAAGCCACCGTCGGTGAGATCTCCGACGCGCTGGAGCAGGTCTACGGCCGCCATCAGGCCGAGATCCGTACCCTGTCCGGTGTGTATCGCGACGAGGCCGGCAAGGTCACCAACATCACCACCGCCGGGGATCTGGTGGCGGAGTTCGCCGAGGCCGAAGGCCGGCGGCCCCGCATCCTGGTCGCGAAGATGGGTCAGGACGGTCACGACCGCGGCCAGAAGGTGATCGCCACGGCCTTCGCCGATCTCGGCTTCGACGTGGATGTGGGCCCGCTGTTCCAGACCCCGGAAGAGGTGGCCCGTCAGGCGGCGGACAACGATGTGCACGTCGTCGGTGTGTCCTCGCTGGCGGCCGGTCACCTCACGCTGGTGCCCGCCCTGCGGCAGGCGCTGGCCGATGTGGGCCGGCCCGACATCATGGTCATCGTCGGCGGAGTCATCCCGCCCGGTGATTTCGACGAGCTGTACGAGGCGGGCGCCGCGGCGATCTTCCCGCCGGGCACCGTGATCGCGGACGCGGCGATCGATCTGCTGCGCAAGCTCGGTGCCGCGCTCGGGCACGAACTCGGTTCCGGCGAGTCCGATTCCGGGGTCGAAGCCCAGGGATGAGCACCCGTGTAGTCGATGTGGAAGCACTCGCGCAGGCGGTCCGCTCCGGTGAGCGGGCCGCCTTGGCGCGGGCGATCACCCTGGTGGAGTCCACCCGGGCCGACCATCGCGACCAGGCCCAGCAGCTGCTGCTGCGGTTGACCCCGGAAAACGGTGCGGCGCTGTCGAACCGCGTGGGGATCACCGGGGTGCCCGGGGTGGGGAAGTCGACCTTCATCGACGCCCTGGGTATGCAGCTGATCGGTGCGGGGCATCGGGTCGCCGTCCTCGCGGTCGATCCGTCGTCCACCCGCACCGGTGGTTCGATTCTCGGCGACAAGACCCGGATGGCCCGGCTGTCGGTGGAGGAGAACGACTTCATCCGCCCGTCGCCGACGGCGGGCACACTC
>JABFXT010000581.1 GCA_013361595.1 Nocardia sp.
ACCGCAGGCTCGGCCGGAAATCGCCGATGCTGGAGATCGACGTGGATCATCTCGGGACCGAACGACTGCTGATCTTCGGACGCTGGGATCTGGGTACGAGCCCCGAGGACGTCTACGACACGCTACGCACCCAACTGCGGCTGCGCGGAAGCTCCGCGCGCTGATCGATGCGGTCCGAGTCCGGAGTCCGGATGCGCCGGTATGTTTCACGTAAAACATGAGTCCGGCAGACGACGGCCATCGAAAACCGCCACACCGCCGGGCGGAACCGGCCGCGGCACAGCTCAGCGCAACGACCCGGCAGCCACCACGATCACCGCTACAGCCACCACGGCCAGTGCCACGAGTGCGACCACACCGACCAGCCGCGCGCGCTCCGGTGTCCGGGCCCGTACCCAAGCGGGCAGGAACATGATCCCGAGGGTGGCCAGCGTGCCCGCGGCGAGACCGCCCAGGTGGCCCCACAGCGAGATACCGGGCAACGAGAAGCTGATGAAGACATTGATCGCGATCAGGATCAGCATGTTGTTCGGGTTCTGCCGCAACCGGATCAGGACGACCGTGATCGCGCCGAACAATCCGTAGACCGCGCCGGAGGCTCCGGCGGTGAGACTGTTCTGGGCCAGCAGCATCACCGCGGCCGATCCGCCGAGCAGCGAGATCAGGTACACCGCCAGGTAGCGGGCGCGGCCGAGCACCAGTTCGATATCGCGACCGACTATGTAGAGCGCGAACATATTGAGCAGCAGATGGATCAGCCCGTAGTGCAGGAACCCGGAACCGACCACCCGGAACCAGTCACCTCCGGCCACTGCCGGCGGATACATGACCCAATCGACGAACAGCCCCGATCCGCGTTCGTTGCTCATCAGGCTGCGCGACTGCGCCGCGGTAACGGCGTAGACGATGATATTGAGGGCGATCAGGGTGTAGGTGACGAACGGCACCGAACTACGCGCGGCGACCGAGCCCGATGCGGTCCGCACCGGCGGGGTGCTGCGCTGATCGGCCCGCAGACAGTCGACACAGTGCTGTCCGACCGACGCCGGACGCAGGCATTCCGGACAGGCCGGCCGACCGCATCTGGTGCAGGACAGTCCGGTCGGCCGGTCGGTGTGGCGGACACAGACCTGGGCCGGGGGCGAGGGTTCCTGGGGGTTCACCGCGGGCTCCGCTGTATCGCCGAACTCGTTCCACAGCGCGCTCCCGGCCGGGCCGGGCGTGTCGTACTCACGTGCCCATCGTGCCACGAGCCCGGGCGGCGGGTCGGGCGCCGGTCACGGGATCGGGCCCGGCGTCGACGCTCTGACCTGCCGATCTGCGTTATCCGCCGGGCTGTGCCAGAGTTGTGCCATGAGCTCGAGGCCACTGCGTCCATCCGGTCGTTCGCGTTATCGGCTGCTGGCCGCCGCCGCGGTGGCGGCGGCGGGCGGTACCGCGTGGCTGGTGCGCAGTAAGCGCCCGCAACCGCCGGAACCGGCGCCCGCCCCGCCCCGGATCGGTTACACGCGCAACGGCGCCCCGGAAGCTCCGGACGAGTCCGGAACCACCGGGGATTGACCGTCCTCAGCGACTGACGGTCCTGCGGTACTGCCGCAGGGCCAGCGGTACGAATACGGCCAGGATGATGACCACCCATATCAATGTGGTCGCCACCGGATGCTGCATGGACCAGGCCGTCGGCCCCTGCGTGGCCGGGACGGCGTTACCGAAGAGTTCGCGTGACGCCTGGGTGAGCGCCGATACCGGATTCCATTCGGCGAACACCCGCAGCGGTGTGGGCAGTTCGTTCATCGGTACGAAGGTGTTCGCCAGGAAGGTGAGCGGGAAGATCACCATGAAGCTGGCGTTGTTGAACACCTCGGGAGTACGAACGATGAGCCCGACGACCGCCATGATCCAGGAGATCGCGTAGGCGAAGAGCAGGAGCAGCGCGTAGGCGAGGATCGCGTCCAGGACCGACCCGCGGATCCGCCACCCGACCACCAGCCCGGTCAGCGACATGACCACGAGGCTGACCACGTTGATCACCACATCGCTGACGGTGCGCCCGATCAGCACCGACGCCGGGGCCATCGGCAGCGAGCGGAAGCGATCGATGATGCCCTTCTGCATATCCTCGGCCAGGCTGAGCCCGGTGAAGGTGGACCCGAACACCACTGTCTGCACGAAGATGCCGGCGATCAGGAATTCGCGGTAGCCGCCCTCCATACCGGGCACCTTGATCGCGGTACCGAAGATATAGGCGAACAACAGCACGAACATGATCGGCGAGAGCGTGCTGAAGATCAGCACATCCGGTACCCGCTTTATCTTGATCACATTGCGCTTGGTGACGGTCAGGCTGTCGCTGAGCACCATGGACAGCCGGTCGACAAGGGTGGGGTTCTCCCCGATATCGCCGACGGTTGCCAGCGCGGTCATCTGCTCTTCCCTTCCATCGCTTCGACTGCTTCCATCGCACGCGCGGCGCCGACATCGCTGCCGGCTCCGCCCGGGCCCTGCGGCCGCCCGGCGCCGCCGGACTGTCCGTCCTGCTCGTACTCACCGGCGCCCGCCGCGGATTCCTCGGCCTCGTGCCCGGTGAGGGTGAGGAACACATCGTCCAGCGACGGCCGGCGCAGGCCCACGTCCTGGATTTTCACCCCTTCGTCGGTCAGCCTGCCGATGGCGGCAACCAATGCCTGGGAGCCGTCGCTCACCGGAACCACCAGCCGCCGCAACCCCGGTTCGAGATGGATATCGCCGTCGGCCAGCGGCGTCAGCACCTGCTGCGCCACCGCCAGATTGTCGACATGGTCGACGGTCAATTCGATCCGGTCGCCACCGACCATGCTCTTGAGTTCGTCGGCGGTACCGCGAGCGATCACCTGTCCCCGGTCGATCACCGCGATGGCGTCGGCGAGGCGGTCGGCCTCCTCCATGTACTGGGTCGTCAGCAGCAGGGTGGTGCCGCCGGCGACGAGTTCTTCGATGACGTCCCACAGGTCGAGCCGGGCGCGGGGATCGAGGCCCGTGGTCGGCTCGTCCAGGAACAGCACCGGTGGATTGGCCACCAATGCCCCGGCCAGGTCGAGCCGCCGGCGCATACCACCCGAGTAACCGCGGACCGGGCGGTCGGCGGCATCGCTGAGGCGGAACCTGTCCAGCAGTTCGCGGGCGCGTTCCTTACTTCGCCGCGTACCCAGGTGGTACAGCCGCCCGACCATCTCCAGGTTCTCGACACCGGTGAGGTATTCGTCGACCGCCGCGTATTGGCCCGAGGCACCGATCCGGGACCGGAGCGCACGGGGACGGGCGAGCACATCTATCCCGGCGACCGTGGCGCGGCCGGCATCGGGCACCAGCAGTGTGGTGAGTACTCGCACGGTGGTGGTCTTACCGGCTCCGTTGGGTCCCAGCAGTGCGGTGACCGTGCCCTCAGGCACGGTCAGGTCGAGGCCGTCGAGTGCGCGTACCCGGCGGCCGTAGTGTTTGACGAGACC
>JABFXT010000787.1 GCA_013361595.1 Nocardia sp.
GATGAACGGGCGCTGCCGAGCGGGACCCAGGACCCGCGCGAAGGTGTACAGCACATCGCGTGCGGTGAACTTCTTCCCGTCGTGCCAGGCCGCGTCCCGGAGGGCGATCCGCCACCGGGTGCCGTCGGCGCTGGGTTCGGCAGACTCCGCCAAGCGCGGGATCGGGGTCATCGAACCGTCCACTTCGAACAGGCCGTCGTAGACCGCCTTCATCCGCGCCTCGTCGATGAACAGTGTGTTCACCCCGGGATCGATGCCCTCCCCGGCGCCGGAGCCCTGGAAAGCGGCGGTGAAAGTGCCGGTATCGGAGGTGGATCCACGGCCGCATCCGGCGGCCAGTGCTCCGGCGGCCAGCACACCCCCGATCAGAATCGATCGGCGGCTCGGTTTCGAGGGTGCACAACGCATATCCGACTCCTGTCGCGTCCGGCAGTGTCACGCGACGAAGACATGCGAAACGGGCCGCGAAACGGGCGGCTCGTTCGGCGCATCGATCAATACCCACGTGATCATGACCGTTCCTGGTTCATCCGCGGGTATCTGGCTGCGGCTCTGCACGAGCCACACAGTTGCGGGACAGCGCCGGATTCACACCGGACTTCCCCTCGGACATCGGACACATTACGCGAGCGTGCCTCGGGTGACCACGGGCTCATCGCACGCGATGCCCGTCTCGGCAGGTGGCGGGCGGTAGCGGCGCGCCGGGCGAACGCACAGCGTGTGATCCAGGCCGCGACCGGTCAACGTTTGCCCCCGGGTGCCACGGGTAGTCATCCAAGGAAATGCTCTCGTCGTGGTCCGGTCCCCACCAGGACGGTGCGGGAGGGGGCGGCGCAACGGGCAACAGGTGGCTAGGAGAGTCGGGTGTCGGTAGTTCTCGTGCTTCAGGCACGTGGTCTCGGTGATCTGCTGACCGCGGTCCCGGCATTGCGTGCGCTGCGCCGGGCCCGGCGCAGCGACCATCTGGTACTGGCCGCGCCCCACCATCTGCGTCCTATCGTCGACGTGATCGCCTGCGTGGACGAGATGGTCCCCGTCGCCGATCCGCAGGGTCTGCGCTGGGACGGTCCACCGCCGAAACTGGCGGTGAACCTGCACCGCCCGGGAGCCACCCCTATCGCGCAGCTCGGCAAAACCGGCGCCGAGCGGATCCTCACCTACCGTGATGCCGGGTTCCCGGAGATCCCGGCACCGGAATGGCAGCCCGACCATCACCCGATCGACCGGTGGTGTCATCTGCTCGAATTCGACGGGATCGGCGCGGACCGCCGCAATCTGGGGCTGCTACCGCCGGTGGCCACCACCAGCCATCGCGACAGCGTGGTCGTCCATATCGGCGCGGGCGCACCGGCCCGGCGCTGGCCCGCCGACCGGTTCGCGGCGGTGATCCGGCATCTGCTGGTTCTCGGGCACGAGGTGGTGCTGACCGGCGACGAGTACGACCGGGAGAACGCCCTGGGGATCGCGGCACGCGCCGGCCTGTCCGGGCATCGGGTACTGGCCGGAACCCAGAACCTCATCGAACTGTCGGCGACCGTGGCCGAGGCCTCCGTCGTCCTGTGCGGCGATACCGGGGTGGCGCATCTGGCCACCGCCTTCGGTACCCGCACGGTGCAGTTGTTCGGACCCACCCCGCCCGAGCAGGGCGGACCGCCGCGCCATCTGCTGAATCGGCACGAGGTGCTGTGGGCGGGCCGCACCGGCGACCGTTTCGCCGCCACCCCGGACCCCGGCCTGCTGCAGATCGGTTCGGCCGAGGTGATCGCGGCGCTGGACCGGCAGCTGAACAAACGCCGCGGCGAAGCGAGCGTCACCGGCGCGGCGTACCGCAGGGTCGGCTGAGGCGACGGTAGCGCGCCACGAGGCCCTCAGCCCCGCTCGCTCGCCTCGCTGAGCGCGGCGGCATACGCGGCCAGCGCGCTCTGCCAGAACTGTTCGAGATAGTCGCGGGCGTCGCCGAGTCCGCGCGGGTCCAGTGAGTACAGGTGGCGATTGCCGACCGGGCGCATCATCACCAGCCGGGCATCCCGCAGGACACGCAGATGCTGGGATACCGCCGACCTACTGATTCCGATCTGGGCCGCGAGCTGTCCGACCGAGCGCGGTCCGGCCGGCAACGCTTCGAATATCGCGCGCCTGGTCGGGTCCGCCAGCGCTATCAGCGGCGCAACTCTGTTAGCGACCACTGAAATAGTGTGGCCCTTCTGGCACACTCCGGTCAAATCTAGATCAATGTCTCATTTGTGCAGCTCGTCGGCCGATATCTCCGGTTTCGTTATCGTTCGGTAATACTCGACCTGGGCTTATATGATCTCGTGACTGTTGCCACACGATTGCTGAATCGGCGTGTCGCTCCCCTAGCTTGTAACCATGCCCGTGACCCTTCCGTTACCTTTCCGTAAGCTCACGGTGCCGCCGATCGGCCGTCGCCACCTCACGACGCAGGTCGTCGCCACCTCGACAGCCCTTTGCGCCGGTTTCGCCCTCTTCGCCGCGGGAGCCGATTCCGGTAACGAACAGATCACTCCGGTGGCCGCCACCTCGGAGGCCGCGGCCGACCCGGCCGACCGCGCCCCCGCCGAGCGGCCCGCCGTCTCACACGACCCCGCCGCCTGGGATCCCCATCAGGCCGCCCAGCCCGCCCCGGTCTCGTTCCCGTTCTTCGAGCCGCCGCGACCGACCACGGTATACCCGGCCGACGGCGTGGTGTCCTCGGGCTTCGGGTCCCGCTGGGGCACCAACCACAACGGCATCGACTTCGCCGCCAATATGGGCACCCCCATCCGGACGGTCACCGACGGCGTCGTGATCGAGGCCGGTCCCGCCACCGGGTTCGGGCTGTGGGTCCGCGTCCAGCAGGACGACGGCAGCGTCGGCGTGTACGGCCATATGCAGGACATCCTGGTATCGGTCGGCCAGCCCGTCCGCGCCGGTGACGTGATCGCCACCGTCGGCAGCCGCGGCCAGTCCACCGGACCGCACCTGCACTACGAGGTCCACCAGCCCGGTATCGGCCCGGTCGACCCGGCGCCGTACCTGGCCGGGCGCGGCCTGAACCTGGGCCCCATCCCCGACTGACCCTTACCCTCGATCCATCCGACGACCACCGGCATACCGGGGTACCGGCCGCATACAGTCCCGTAGCGGGACGCGGCGGCCGGATTCCCGTTCCTACCGTCGGTTCATGTCAGTACTCCCGCTCCCCGGCGTCCCGGCTCGCTCCGGCCGCCCCACGACTTCCGATCTTTGTCGGGTGATCGGACGCCTGCACCGGCCTTTGCTGCTCAGTTCTGCGGCAATGGCCGGTCTGGTGGTTGTGGGCCTGATCGCGATGACGATCGACGATCGCCTCCTGCTCGGTGAATCCGTCTGGCTCAAACCGGGCAAATTCGGGCTGGCATTCCTGCTGTACTCGCTGACCCTGGCCTGGTTGCTGTCGTTACCGCACCGCGGCCGGCGGATCACCTGGTGGCTG
>JABFXT010000394.1 GCA_013361595.1 Nocardia sp.
GATCTCGGATTGTGGTCGCTGGCGTCGATCTCGCTGTCGTTCGGGGCCGCGATCGTGCTGTGTTTCGCCGCGACCGGTCCGATCGTGCGTGGTGCCGGGGCGATCGCCCGCTGGTTCGGTGGTCCCGGCGCGCTCGGTGCGACGACTCTCGAGCGGGCGCCGCGCCGCGTGTGGGCGACCGCCATGACCGTGCTGATCGGTGTCGCGGCGGTCGTGTCGACGGGAAGCGCCACCCGCAATGTGGTCGATTCCGCGGGCGCGAGTTTCGAGAACCTGGCCGCCACCGACTTCTGGGTCACCCCCGGGTCCATGGCCCAGTTCCCGACCGGTCCGCTGCTCCCGGACGGTCTGGCGGAGCAGCTCGCGGCGGTGCCCGGGGTGGCGGCGGTGAATCCGGCCCAGCTGGCATTCGCGAGCGTGGGCGCGGGTCGCGTACTGCTGCAGGGATTTCCGGCCGCTGCCGACAGCACCCGGCTCAGTGCCGAGGTCACGCCGGAGGTGGGCCGGCAGCTGGTCACCGGCCAGGGTGTGGTGC
Organism: Nocardia sp.; assembly: GCA_013361595.1. Lineage (GTDB taxonomy): Bacteria > Actinomycetota > Actinomycetes > Mycobacteriales > Mycobacteriaceae > Nocardia. The sequence goes on from JABFXT010000394.1 coordinate 536, forward strand.
TCTCCCGTGATGTCGCGCGCTCGCTGGGCGTATCGGTGGGCGATACGGTCACCCTGCCGACGCCCACCGGCCGCCACGAGGTCCGCGTTCTGCAGGTGATTCCGTATTTCTCCGCGATCGCCGGCGTCATCATGATGGACCTCGAGCGGATGCGCACCTGGTACGAGCGTCCGGGGGAGACCACCCTCGCGGTGGATATCGCCCCCGGGGCCGACCCGCAGACCGTCCGCGCGGCCCTGCGGCGGGTGGTGCCTCCGGGCCTCTACATCGATTCGGGTGCCGAGGCGGTGGCGGCCACCTCGGGAAGTCTGCGGCAAGGAACCGCGCTGGCCACGAACATCCTGTGGATCGTGGTGCTGGTCGCTACCATCGCCCTGCTCAACACTCTCATGCTGTCGGTACTGGACCGGCGCCGCGAGATCGGCGTACTGCGCGCGATGGGCACCAGCCGCCGTTTCCTGCTCCGGTCGGTGCTGGCCGAGGCAGCCGGCATCGGTGTGATCGGTGCGGCGCTGGGCCTGTCGGTCGGCGCGGCGGTGCAGTATCTGTCCGCGATCGCCATCGGCCATGCGATGACCATCGACGTGATCTACGAGCCGAGCCCGCTGCTGGTCGTCTACGGCGCGGTGGCCTTGCTGCTGGCGCTGCTGGGATCGATTCCACCGGCCCTGCGGGCTGCGCGGATGCCGATCGTCGAAGCGCTCGCCGTGGACTGACCCGCCCGCTCAGCGCTGCGGAACGGCGTCCCGGAGGATCCGGCCCAGGGTGGCCAGATAGCGGTCCACCGATTCGTGCGCGATCGAGTTGTCCGGATGGATCACGCTGATCGTGGTTCCGGTGGGCAGCCGGTTGATCCAGATGAGAGCCTCTTCGCTGGCGGCCCGGTTACCGTAGAGCCCGCCGCGAGCGATATCGAAGTACTCGCTGCCCGCGAACTCGCGGGCGTCGACATAGGAGATCATCGGATTGGACCAGTTCGGCCCGACCTGGATTCCGCTGTCGGGCGGTGCCAGTTCGAGCACCCGGTGGATGGTCGCCGCCTTGAGCCGCATCCCGTTTTCGTAGGCGCGTTGCGCCCGGGCGACGGTCCGCTCGAAGCCGGCGCGTACACCGATCGGGAACGCCACCGGAACCAGCGCCACGTACCACCCGATCGACGCCATCTCCGCCAACGTCGACCGGGTGTTGAGCGGGGTGATCCCGAAGTAGTAGTCGCTGCCGGTGAGTTCGCGTTCGGTCAGCGCCGCGGCCGCGAAGACTCCGCCGGCGAATTCGCCACCGTGGTCGCGGCACAGTTTCTCGAATCGGGCGGCCTCGTCCTCGCCGAACAGCGGCACCGTCCGGTGCGCGCTGCGGTCGGTATCGCCGCCGCGGATCCCGAGATCGAGCGGGAAGGACGGTAGTTCGCCGTCGTTACCGCGCAGCAGGCGCAGCCACGTCTGGACTTCGGGGGTCGCGGGGGTCAGCAGATCCGACGCCGCCCGTTCCCGGGCGCAGTACTCGAGGTAGCTCGCCGGGCGCGGTATCGGTGACGTCTGCCCCCACGCGTGTTTCGCGTACAGGCAGGCCAGTTCGAAGCACGAGATGTGCTGCCCCACACCGTCGGTGTGCAGATGGTCGATCGCCATGTACACGGTGGTGGACTCATCGTGTTCGATCGTCCAGAAGGTGAAGCAATCCCATTGCGACGGTGGCGGTGTCTGCTTCTGCACCAGATCCCGCACGGCCTGGGCATTGTCGATATGGCCGTGATCGACCGGGGCGAATTCGACCTGTCCGGATTCGAGCCGGTGGCGCCGGATCACGCCGTCGGGTTCCACGGCGAACCAGCTGTGGAAGGTGTCGTGCCGGTCCAGGAACTCGTTGACCGCGTGGGTCATGGCGTCCTGATCGAGGAGGGCGGGGACCGCGGCGGTCACCAGGCACAGCCCGGAGGTGCGATAGTCGGTGCCGGTGCTGCGATGGGACCGGCGCAGATAGTGTTCCTGCTGATGCGACGGTGGCACATCGTGTACCGGCGCGGCGGCGGCGAAGGCCAGGGACCGCGATGTCGCCACCCAGCTCACGACCCGGCCGGGCGCCGGGTTCCATTCGTCGACGAGTCCGAAATCGACCATCTCTCGTTCCTCAGTTCACCGCCGGCGCGGATGCCGGTGCGGAGCGGTCCGGCGTCGGCGCCGGGTCGGGCAGGGCCGGTGTCACCGCGGCCAGCACGAGGGCCACCGCCGCGATCGCCGACAGCATGACGGTGCTGCCGTCCAGAGTGTGCGCACGGAAGAAGACCGCGGACAGTACTGCCAGACCGACCCCGTTGCCGATCTGTTCGATGGTGGGCAGCAGTCCCGAGGCTTCGGCCAGCCGGCCGTCGTCGAGACCGGACAGCATGATCGGCTGGAGGGGTACCGCGAACGCCCCGGCACCGAATCCGCACAGGAAAACCGGTGCGGCACAGAGCAGCAGGCTCACCCGGCCGTCGGTGATGTTCACGTACGCGACGCCGATCAGCACGCATACGGCGAACAGCACCAGTCCGGCGGCCAGGCTACGAACTCCCCAACGCCGGACGAACACCGGCGAGAGCAGCGCGCCCGCGCCGGCCCCGAGCGCGAACGGCGTCATCGCGAGACCGGTTTTCCAGGGGGAGAAGTCCAGCACATCCTGCAGGGTGATGGAGATGGCGAAGACGAACGCCGTGAACACCCCGAAGAAGCCGGTGACCACGATCGAGCCGATCGCGAAACCGCGGTCGCCGAACAGGTCCAGACGCAGCAGCGGCCCGGCATCGCGGCGGGCCGTCCGCCGTTCGTGCAGGATCGTCACCGCCCCGAGCGCGAGTGCCGCGACGATGATCAGGCAGGGGACCGGCCGCCAGCCGCGCAGATGGATCTCCGACAACGCGTAGAGCAGTCCGAACAGGGTCGCGGCACAGAGTACGACACCGGCGGGGTCCAGTGCGGATCGTTGTGGCGGGGTGTCGATCCGGAGATGACGCCATGCCAGGACGAGCGTCACCGCGCCGAGCGGCAGGTTCATCAGGAAGATGCTGTGCCAGCCGAAGCCGCCCGGATCGGCGGTGACCAGGGCACCACCCAGAATCGGCCCGAGCAGTCCGGCGAAACCGGAGGTGGCGCCGTAGAGCGCGAAAACCCGGGTGTGCATTTCCCGGGGGAACAGTGCGGTGATCATCGCGATGGTCTGGGCCGCCATCCCGGCCCCGGCGACGCCCTGGAAGATCCGGGCGATGACCAGTTCGTCCGCGCTGCCGGCGGTTCCGCACCACACCGAGGTCGCGGTGAACGCGACGACCGCCGCCAGGAAAATCCGGCGGCGGCCCGCCATCGCCCCGGCGCGCGCGGCCGGCAGCAGCGCGCAGGCGAAGGCCAGCGAGTACCCGGAGACGATGAGCAGCTGCGCAGCGGAGGACGCGCGCAGATCCGCGGTGATCGCCGGTAGCGCGGTGTTGACTATGGTCACGTCGATCATCTGCATGAAGACCGACAGCAGGCAACCGGCGAAGGCCGCCCAGGCACCCGGGCCGGAGCCCGCCCGGGCGCCCGCGCCGGATGTCACGAACGCGCCTCGTCGACGAGTAGGACAGCGCCGGCGGCGGTTTCCGCCCGCGTCGACCTGTTCTCCGATCCCACGCTCGGTCCAGCGGCGCCGTGACCGTTCGCCAGGTGACCGCTGCCGGACGAACCGGCCCCGCCGGACTCCGCCCCGGCGGCGGATCCGGCCGCACTACCGTCGCCCGCAGTGGGCAGCGCCGCCGCGAAACCCGCCGCCGGATCGGTCGCCAGGATCAGCTCGGCCACTTTGGGCCCGGCCTGTTCCAGGCTGAAGGATCGGCCCATCTGCAGTGACATCAGTTCGATACCGAGCTGTTTGCTCACCCGGGAACCGAATTCGACGGCCATCAGCGAATCCAGGCCGAGTTCGGTGACCGGGGCCGTGAGATCGATCGTATCGGCCTGGACTCCCATCACCACGGCCAGTTGTTCGGCGAGCATGCGGGCCATGGCCTGGCCGCGTTTGCCGTCCTCGAGCGCCGCTAATTCGGCTTTCAGCTCGGACAGCATCGAATTGTCCTGCACCGAGGTGGCGACCAGCGCGGCGAGCCGTCCGGTGCGGGCCATCTGCGGGAAGGCCGCGGTGAGCTTCGACCAGTCGGTCGGGATGACGGCCGCCCGCGTGACGCCCAGCCGCAGGGCCTGTTCCAGATACAGGGTGCCCTCGGCCATATCGATCGGCCCGAAACCGGCCAGTTCCAGATACTTCGCGACCTTGTCGTCGGCGGCCATACCGCCGGCCGCTCCGGACATATGTCCCCAGCCGACACACAGCACCCGTTCGCCCGCGCGGGACCATTCCTCGGCCAGCGCCTCCACGGCCAGATTCGCCGCGGTGTAGTTGTACTGACCGAAGATGCCGAACATCGATCCGCCGGAGGAGTACAGCACGAACATATCCGGCCGGGCCCCGGTCGCGAGCACCGCGTCGTGCACGATCCGGGCCCCGTGCACCTTGGACCGGTACACCCGGGCCAACTGTTCCCGGTCCATATGCTCGACCCGGTTGTCGGCGACCGCGCCCGCCGCGTGGAACACCCCGCGCAGCGGATGCGCCGCCCCGTGCGCGCGGCCGATCACCGCGGCAACCGCCTCGGGATCGGTGATATCGGCGTGTTCCTCGATCACCGTGACATCGGCGGCCCGCCAGATCGCGAGCTGCTGGCGGGCCGCCGCCGTGGCCGCGCCACTGCGCCCGACCAATACCAGCCGCCGCGCGCCCTTGGCGACAAGCCAGGTGCCGGTGGCCATACCGAACCCACCGAAACCGCCGGTGATCAGATAGGTCGCCTCCGGGTCGATTCCGACTTCGGGCAGCATCGGGCGCACCGGCGGTGCCTCGTCGGTCATCGACAGCGCGATCCGGCCGATCTTGCCGGACCGGATGGTGTCGTCGAACGCCTTGGCCACCTCGTGGGTGCCGTACATCTCGTAGGGCAGCGGCCGGTACTCGCCGGACCGGAACTTCTCCACCACCCGGCGCAACAGATCGGCCAGTTGCCGGGGCCGGACCCGGCACATCCGGTCGAGATCCATGGAGAAGTAGGAGAGGTTCTTGTCGAAGTTGGCGAGTTCGAGCAGGCCGCCGGTGTAGATATCGGCCTTGCCGACCTCCACGATGCGACCGAATTCCCGGATCGCCTTGAAGTTCTGGCGCAGCGCCTCGCCCGGCGCCGAACTCAGGATCACATCCACCCCGGCGCCGTCGGTGAGCCCCAGGACGTCGTCGGCGAAATTGAGTGATCGCGAGTTCAGAGCGTGGTCGGCGCCGAGCTCGAGGATATGAGCGCGGCGCTCCGCGGTGCTCGCCGTACCGATGATGCGCGCGCCGCGCGCTCTGGCGACCTGGATCGCCGCCGAACCCACCCCACCGGCGGCGCCGTGGATGAGCACGGTTTCCCCGGGTTCGAGGCGGGCCAGATCCAGGAGCGAGTATTCGGCGGTACCGAATGCGGTGGTGCTGGTGCATACGGCCGGGTCGGTGCCCTCGGGCAGCGGAATGACCGCCGCGCGGTCGACGACGTGGTAGCGCCGCATCATGCCTTTGGCGGCCAGCGCGACGATATCGCCGACCGCGAGATCGGTGACCCCCGCACCCACCCGGGTGACCGCGCCGACCCCCTCCATTCCCGGGCTGGTGCCGAAGAAGGTATCGGCGAGTTCGCGTTCGCCGAGGATGCCCATCACCTTCAGCGGGTCCTTGTAGTTGAGGCCGATGATCCGCATCCCGACCTCGACTTCGCCCGGGCCGGGGTCGCGGCGCGGGGTGCGCCGCCACGCCAGCGCGGACAGTAGTTTCGATTTCGGTATCTCCAGCGCGAAATCCGCCTCGGGATCGGTGAGCGGTTCGGCGGTCTCCAGCACGTCGATGCGTTCCTGCAACGGCCGGGTGATCTGCGGCAGCAGCCGCCCACCGGCGCGCAGCAGCACCTCGTCGGAATTGTCGTACCGGAACGCACCGGGCACGGCGAGTTCGGCGACCAGTTCGCCGGCCGTGGTCGCTCGTTCGGTATCGATCAGCCGCCAGCGCAGGGTCGGTTGTTCGTTGAGCAGTACGCGGCGTGCGCCGGCCAGCGCGGCCTGCCGCGAATCCGGTGCCGCGGCGGTCCCGGGCAGCGTGAAGGCGTGTTCGGTCACCAAGCTGAGGTGGCAGGAACCGTCCCCGACGCCGACCATCGGGGTTTCGCTCTCTTCCGGGGCGACGAACCGGTGGGCGGCGACCGCGACGCGTTTGAGCGTCCACAGGGCCGCGAGATCGTCCTCGACCGGTCCGGCCACCACCACCAGATGCACCCGTGAGGTGCCGGGATCGTCCGTCCCGGCGCGCAGCAGGGCGATGAGATCGGTTTCGAGATCGGGGTCCTCGCCCGCGGTGAGCCGGTAGTGCGCCGCGGGCAGTGTCGCGGCGAGTTCCCGGGCCCGCTCGCTCTCACCGAGCGCGAGCACGATCGTGGCGGCGGCACCGGTATCGCCCAGGACCGCCGGATCGATCGGGTCGGCGGCCGCGACGGTGTCGGCGTAGTAGAAATCCGCCATTCGGTGCAGTGGGCTGCCGCCCGGCGTGAGCGCGCCCAGCCGCACCCCCCGTAGATGCAGGCACAGCGTGCCGTCGGCGGCGAGGAGCCGGACATCGGCGAGCTGAGCGGCGCCGGGGTCGCGCCGGGCGACCACCGTGACCTCGGCGGGTATCGGCCGGTACATCCGGACGGCCGAGACCCCGACCGGCACCATCGCGCCCGCACCGAGGCTGTCCTGCGCGAACAGCAGCGCGACCGTCTGCATGGCCGCGTCGACGACGGCGGGATGCGCGAAATGCCCGGATCTGACGGCGATCTCGGCATCGACTGTCGCCACGACCGCGTCCCGCCCGGCCCGGACCGCGGTGACCCGCCGGAAAGCCGGACCGTAGTGCAGCCCGCGGGCGGCGAGCGCGGCGTAGAAGAGATCGGGTTCGACATCGATCGCCGATTCCGGTTCCGGGACGGTCTCCACCGCCGTCTCGTAGGCGCCGGTGAGCACTCGGCCGGTCGAATGCACCGTCCACACCGACCCGGTGGCGCTGCGCGACCGGATCAGGAATCGGCCACTGGTGTCCTCGATCCCGAGCTCCAGGAAGGGCACATCGGGCTGGGCCATCACCAGCGGCGCGACGAACCGCACATCCTCGAGCGCGACCCGTTTGTCGCCGGATCGGGTGGCGGCGGCGCTGAGCGCGGCATCGAGATAGGCGGCTCCGGGCATGATCCGCATCCCGCCCACCACATGGTCGGGTAGCCAGGGCAGCAGTTCGGTGCCGACCTGCAACAACCAGCCCGGCCGGCCTTCGGCGTCCGGGTCGCCGAGCATCGGATAGGTGTCGGGGCTGCCCAGGCGCAGTTGTTCGAACAGTGGCAGCGGGTTGTGCAGCCGGGTGTTCTGCCACGGATAGCGGGGCAGCGGGAGATGTTCGGTGGCGCGCCGGTCCGCGGGGAACGCGGCGCCGGTATCGAGTACACCGGCGGCGTAGAGGCCCGCGACGGTCCGGCGGATACTGTCCTGATCGTCCTGTTTGCGGTTCAGTGTCGCGACAGTCGCGCCGTTCTCGCCGGCCGCGAGCAGGATCTCACGGATATTGCCGGACAGCACCGGGTGCGGGCCGATCTCGAGGAATACCCGGTGCCCGGCCGCCACCAACCCGGTTACGGCATCGGCGAATCGGACGGGCTGCCGGACGTTGGCGCACCAGTACTCGGCGTCGAATCCGTCCTCGGCTTCCACCACGGCCGCCGCGGTCACCGTCGACACCAGCGGGATCCGCGGCGCGGCGGGCCGCAACCCGGCGAGTTCGGCGCGCAGTTCGTCCAGGATCGGATCCATGAACCGGCTGTGATACGGGACCTCCACCCGTAGCGCCCGCGCGAAAGCGCCCTCCTCGGTGAGCTTCTCGGCGATTTCGTCGAGCCGATCCACATCACCGGCGAGGGTCAGCGAACCCGGGCTGTTCACCGCCGCGATATCCACCGCATCATCCGCTCCGAGGTATTCGCACACCTTTTCCGGGCCGGTACCGACGGCCAGCATCGCCCCCGTCCCGGCCGTCGTCGCCTGCAGCCGCGACCGGTGCCAGGCCACCGTGACGGCCTCCTCCAACGTCAGCATTCCGGATACATAGGCCGCCGACACCTCGCCGACACTGTGCCCGACGATCCGCGCCGGAGTGATCCCGTACCCGGCGAGTTCGGCCACCAGGCCCACCTGCACCAGGAAGTTCGCGGGCTGCGCGACCTCGGTCGCGGTGACCCGGGACTCGTCCTCGGGACGCAGCAGCTCCTCGATGATCGACCAACCGGCCACCTGGCCGAACGCGGCGTCCACCGTGCGCGCGGTCGCGGCGAAGGCGCCGTCGGCGGCGAGCAGATCGCGCGCCATACCCCACCACTGCGGGCCCATCCCGGAGAACACGAACACCGGCTCGTCGATGCGCTGGGCGACGGTGCGCACCGCGTCGCGGCCCTCGCCGCCGGCGTACTGCCGTAGTTCGTCGATCAGTTCGGCGCGTTCGCGCACCGGCACACCGGTGCGGAAGGAGTGGTGGGCCAGCCGTGTCCAGGCCGCCTCGGCAAGATGATCGGGGTCGGCTCCGGCGGCCAGCAGATCGGCGAACCGGCCGGCCATGGCCCGGACCGCCGCGGGGCTGCGCGCGGAGATCGGCAGGACTCCGAGATGTTCCCGGGTGCGTGGTGCCGGTGGTCCCGCGACCGGACGGAACTCCTGCAGGATGGTGTGCGCGTTGGTGCCGCCGTAGCCGAACCCGTTCACCGCCACCGCCATGGGCCCGGCGTCGGCGGGTAGCGGTTGTGCCTCGAGCTGGATGTGCAGATTGAGGTCGGCGAACGGGATGTCCGGGCTGGGTTCGTTCAGCCAGCCCTGCGGCGGGATCGTGCGATGGTGCAGGGCGAGAGCGGATTTTATGACGCCGGCTATCCCGGAGGCGGCCTCGGTGTGCCCGAGGGTCGCCTTGAGCGATCCCACGCCGAGGGTCTCCTCCCGCACTCCGGCGGCCCCGTAGACCGAGCCCAGCGCGCGCAGTTCGATCGGGTCACCGACCGGAGTGCCGGTGCCGTGCGCTTCCACATAGGTGACCTGCTCCGGCGCCAGTCCCGACCGTTCGCATACCGTGCGTGCCAGCGCCTCCTGGGAATCGGCGTTCGGGACCGTGATGGCGGCGGTGCGTCCGTCCTGGTTCGATCCGGTGGCCTTGACCACCGCGTACACCCGATCCCCGTCACGCAGCGCGTCGTCGAGTTTCTTGAGCACGACCACACCGCCGCCCTCACCGCGTCCGTACCCGTCGCCGGTGGCGTCGAACGATTTACAGCGCCCGTCGACCGCGAGGAAACCGCCCTTGCACATCATGACGAAGGTTTCCGGTTGCAGCATGACGTTCACGCCGCCGGCCAGAGCGGTGGTGCAGTCGCCGTTGCCGATGGCCTGACAGGCCAGGTGGAAGGCCACCAGTGACGACGAGCACGCCGTATCGATGGTGAGCGCCGGCCCGACCAGGTCGAGCGCGTAGGCGATCCGGTTGGAGAGCATCGTGTACGAAGCGGAGGCCGCGGTGTGCATATCCACATGGGCCAGCGCCGGCCCGACCACCCCCACCACCGACTGATCGACCACGAACCCGCCGATGTACACCCCCACCGATTCACCGGCGGCGCGTCCGGCCATACCGGCATCGTCGAGCGCCTCCCAGGCCACTTCCAGCAGCAGACGCTGCTGTGGGTCGAGACCGGTGGCCTCCCGGGGGGAGATCCCGAAAAAATCCGGGTCGAACTCCCACGGATCCGTGGTGAGAAACGCGCCGTGCCGGGTGTAGCTGCGGCCCGGGGTGCGTTTCTCGGGGTCGTAGTAGCGGCGGTAGTCCCAGCGATCCGGCGGGATCTCGACGACCGCATCGCGTTTCTCGACGACGAAATCCCAGAAGGATTCCGGGGAGTCGATTCCCCCGCCGAAGCGGCAGCCGATTCCGACGATGGCAATGTCCGACATCTGTATGTCCTCCCGAATCCCGGGGTGAGCCGCAGTTTTCCGCCCGGGGATACCTGAAAGCAGGGTTACGCGCCGCGCACGTCGCCGGATTTCCCGATGCGATGAAAAGTCCGGCAGGACTGTCGAGAAATCGCAAAATGTCCGGTGCCGCTGCGACAGTGGGGCCGACACTACCCAGCGGTTCCCGGCGGCCGGAACGGCTTGCGGGCAACGTTCTGCCACCGCACAACTGGCCTTGTCATCAATTGTGAAGTAGCCCAGTAAGTTCGAATTCAGTCGGCCCGCGGCTCATTTCCACAGCGCCGCAGCGAAACTCGGCCACGATTCGTGCAGGTCGCGCTGCCAGTACCCCCAGGAATGAGTGCCGTCGGGCCGTAGTGTGACGGTGGCCGGAATATCGAGATCGCGGAGTCTGTCGCGCAATCGCACCGCGCACCCGGCCGCGACGGTTTCGAGCAGACCGCCGACGAGCAGCTGGTCGGCGAGCCTTCCCGGATCACGGTGGATACCCGGTCCGTCCATGGTGTCGAGTGACCCCGGTATCCCGGTCCCGGCGGACAGATGGAGAGTGATCCCGCGCAGGGCCTCGGTGTGCAGGAACGGGTCGTTGTCGTCCCAGGCGCGGTCGGGCGGCGGGCCCCACATGTTTAGCGGATCGCCGCCGCTGCTCCGGACGACCAGTTCCACGATTGCCCGCCCCTGGGGATCGCTGGTGCGTACACAACCGCTGTAGGACCCGAGCGCCCGGTATCGTCCCGGCGCGGCGAGGGCCAGTTGCAGTACGGAGGCGGCCCCCATGGAGATCCCGGCCAGTGCGGCTCTCCCCGTTCCGTGGAAGCGGCCGTCGATCAGTGGCGGGAGTTCCCGGGTCAGGAACGTGGTCCAGCGCTGGCGGCCCAATACCGGATCGTCCGCCCGCCAGTCGGTGAA
>JABFXT010000236.1 GCA_013361595.1 Nocardia sp.
TCTTCTAGCACTCGCTCTGAGCTTCCGCGTCCGCCTGTCGCCTGTTTTGTGCCGGGACTCATGGCGAGTGCACCGTGCGCCGGCCTACCATCGCTCGCCCGCGGCGTCGGGTCAGACCGTGGCGGCGGCGGACAACCGGCGTAGCGCCTCGGCCACCACTTCGGGGTCGGCCGTCTCCCAGTACGGCGGCAGCGACGCCCGGAGGAATCCGCCGTAGCGCGCGGTGGCCAGGCGCGGATCGAGGATTGCCACGACCCCGCGGTCGTCGACGCTGCGCAGCAGCCGGCCCGTGCCCTGGGCGAGGAGCAGGGCGGCGTGGGTCGCGGCGACGGTGAGGAATCCGTTGCCGCCGCGTGATTCGACGGCTCGCTGCCGGGCCGCCAGCAGCGGGTCGTCCGGCCGGGGGAAGGGGATGCGGTCCAGGATCACCAGGCTCAGCGACGGGCCGGGCACGTCGACGCCCTGCCAGAGCGACAGCGTGCCGAAGAGCGAGGTCTCCGGATCGTCGGCGAATTTCCGCACCAGGGCGCCGGTCGCGTCCTCGCCCTGGCACAGGATGGGTGTGTCCACACGTTTGCGCAGTACCTCGGCAGCGGCCTTGGCGGCCCGCATGGAGGAGAAGAGCCCCAGCGTGCGCCCGCCCGCCGCGCCGACCAGCCGTTCGATCTCGTCGAGGTAGGCCGGTGGTAGTCCGTCGCGGCCCGGCGCCGGCAGATGTCGTGCGACATAGAGAATTCCGGATTTGGCGTGGTCGAACGGTGAACCGACATCCAGTGAGCTCCAGCGCACGGTATCGGCATCGCTCGGCGCCTCGGCACTACCGGCGGTCGTGGTATCCACCCGGCCGGTGGATTGCGGTGGCAGGCCCCAGGTGCGGGCCAGCCCGTCGAAATTGCCGCCGATCTGCAGGGTCGCCGAGGTGAGGACAACCGTTGCCGCACCGAACAATTGACTGCGCAGCAGCCCACCCACGGCCAGCGGGGCCATCCGTAGCGTGCGCCGGGTGACCCCGCGGATCTCGTCGGCGGACAGCCAGACCACATCGCGGCGCACCGCGGGATCGGGTTCCTCGAAGGCGGTGAGCGCGCGGACCGCGCTGTCGTGGATCTCCTCGACGCCGGCGACGGCCATGTTCCGCCCGGCGGCTTCGGGATCGTTTCCGGGAGCGCTCGCGCCCTGCGGGTTGAGTGCGGTCCGGGCGTTCCAGGCGGCGTCGCGGATCAGTGCCAGTACTCCGGCGACTCCCTCGGGCAGGATGTCCCAGCGCACCGGGGGCAGCTCGTCGAGCACGGTGTGCCAGGCCTCGGCTGCCTCCTCGAGTCGATCGACTTCCCGCTCGTCGATCAGTTTCGCGCAGCGCCGGGCGGCGGCGCTGATAGCGGTGGCGGACAGTTCCGCGGTGGCGATCCCGGTGACCCGGTCGACCAGTTCGTGTGCCTCGTCCACCACCACGAGATCGTGTTCCGGCAGCACCTGTACGCCGCTGATGGCATCGATGGCGAGAAGCGCGTGATTGGTGACGACGATATCGGCCCGGGCGGATTCGGCGCGGGCTCGTTCGGCGAAACAGTCCTGCCCGAACGGGCAGCGGGATTTGCCGAGGCATTCCCGCGAGGACACGCTGACCTGACGCCAGGCCTGATCGCCGACGCCGGGCGTGAGTTCGTCGCGGTCGCCGGTTTCGGTATCGGAGGCCCATTCGTTGAGCCGCTTCACTTCGCGCCCGAGCCGGGAGATCGTGAACGCGTCGAACAGTTCGGCCTCGGCCGGCTCGTCCGGAATCGCGCTGTTGATCTTGTTCAGGCAGAGATAGTTGTTGCGCCCCTTCAGGATCGCGAATTCCGGGGTGCGGCCCAGCGGTTTCGTCAGCGCCTGGGCGAGCCGGGGGAGATCCCGGTCCACCAGCTGGCGCTGGAGCGCGATCGTGGCGGTGGAGATGACCACCGTACGACCGGTGCGTACCGCGTACCGCAGACTGGGCACCAGATAGGCGAGCGATTTCCCGGTGCCGGTCCCGGCCTGTACGGCCAGATGCTCTTTCTGCTGGATCGCATTGTCGACCGCCGCGGCCATGGTCAGCTGACCCGGGCGTTCCTTGCCGCCGAGTGCGGTCACGGCGGTCGCCAGCAGGTCTGATACGGGCGGGAGTTCGGGCACTCGGGCAGCCTACTGCGCCGCACCGACAGCCGTGCGCGCAGTCGTGAACGGGCCTGTCCGCTCGGCTCGACATCAGCGGCCGTGCCGCTCTTCCCCCTGATCTTACTCGGAAGTAAGGTCGGTTCATGGCGTGGAAACCTGATCAGATAGCCGACCAGCGCGGACGCACTTTCGTCGTCACCGGGGCCAACGGCGGGCTCGGTGCCGAGACCACCAAGGTGCTCGCCGCCAAAGGGGCCACCGTGGTGCTGGCCTGCCGAAACACCGAAAAGGGTCAGCAGGTCGCCGACTCCGTCGGCGGCGACCTCCGCGTCCGCCGGCTGGATCTGGCCGATCTGTCCTCGGTGCGCGAATTCGCCGAGGAGACCGGTGAATTCGATGTGCTCGTCAACAACGCCGGTCTGATGAATGTGCCGTTCTCGCGGACCGCCGACGGTTTCGAAACGCAGTTCGGCGTGAACCACCTCGGCCATTTCGCGCTCACCGGACTCCTGCTCGACCGGATCCGCGACCGTGTGGTGACGCTGGCCAGTATCGCCCACAAGCAGACGCCCAAGTTCTGGGTCGACGACCTCAACTACGAGAACCGGCGTTACCAGCGCAACCTGGCCTATGCCCAGGCCAAACTGTCCAATCTGATGTTCGCGCGGGAACTGCAGCGCCGACTGGCGGCCGCCGGATCGCCGAAACGGTCCTACGGCGTGCACCCGGGCGTTTCGGCGACCGAACTGTTCACCCGCACCGAGACCCCGCTGGACTGGGTCAGCAAACCGGTGATCAAGCTGGTCGGGCACGCCCCGGCCAAGGCCGCGCATTCGACCCTGTTCGCCGCCACCACCCCGGACGCCGATCCGGAGACCTACTGGGGTCCGACCCGGCTGTTCCAGTCGCAGGGGCCGGTCGAGGCGTCCCCGTCGACCCGCCTGTCCAAGAACACCGAGCTGTGGGAGCGGCTGTGGGCGGAATCCGAACGCCTCACCGGGGTCGTCTACAAGTTCTGACCGGCGCCGATACCGGCTGCCGCGATACCCACCTCACACTACGGTTCGTGTAGTAGACGGGTACCGTGGTAGCCGTGTCCGCAACACCCCGCCGCACCGTGCACCGCCCGGCCCTGGTCGTCCTGGTGGTCGTGCTGGCGCTGGCCGCGCTGGCTCTGGGCTGGTGGCAGTGGGAGCGGTTCTCCTCGGCGAGCGGCACCGCGCAGAATCTCGGCTACGCGCTGCAATGGCCGCTGTTCGCGGGGTTCGCCCTGTACGCCTACTTCCGGTTCGTTCGATTGGAACAGGAGTCCGGACCGGCCGAGCCGGGCGGC
>JABFXT010000825.1 GCA_013361595.1 Nocardia sp.
GCCACCGGTTCTGCCCGACCCCCGGTGACTTCGCCGGAGCGCGGCCGCCGCTGGTGAGCACGGACCGGATACCCCGAGTGGAGAAGCCACGCGAGCCCCGCCACATCTCGCGTATCGTGCGCCGCTGGTGTCCTCGCTCATATCTCAGCTGTTCGTGCCCGTTATCTGCCCTAAGCTGGCTGTTGGAACCGACACCGGACCGGGACTCCACGCGGTGTCGAGTCCTAGAGACCCGGAAAGGGCCGAGTCCGTCCGGTCGTTGCCCCCGCGAAATGCATGCACCGCAGGTATGGGTTTCGCGGGTGCGACGGCGGGATCCAGGGGCCTCGACCCTGTGCGCCGGCGACGCACAATCGAACGCAGGAGGCCCGATGATCCTGGTGGCCCAGGTCAGCGATACACATTTCGATCTCGGTACCCGTAACGTCGAACGTGCGCAACGGGTGATGGCCTATCTGGCGGATCTGCGGCGACGGCCCGATGTGATCGTGGTGACCGGGGATATCACCGATTCCGGGAAGCCCGAGCAGTACGCCGAGGCCCGGTCGGCACTGCAGGCCGATCTGCCGGTACTCGCGATTCCGGGTAATCACGACGAACGTGCCGCGTTCCGTGAGGTGCTGCTGGGCACTCCCCCGCTCGACGACCCCGTCAACCATGTGCACCGGGTCGGTGGCCTGACGTTGATCCTGCTGGATTCCAGTGTTCCCGGTCAGTCCGCCGGACGCCTGACCGAACAGACCTACGACTGGTTGCACAGCACTCTCGCCGAGACCCCCGCCGACGACGCCGTCCTGTTGGCGCTGCATCATCCACCGGTGTTCCTGCACAGCCCGATCGTGGATTCCATCGCCCTGGCCGGGCCGGAACGGCTCGCCGCGGTGATCGCCGCCGACGAACGGGTCATCGGGACCCTGGCCGGGCACGCGCATACCGCCGCCGTGGCCACCTTCGCCGGGCGCCCCCTGCTCATGGGACCGAGTACCGCGTCGGTGCTGGGTGGTGAATGGGAGCTGGCGCCACCCGAGCGAGTGATGGACTACGCGCCGGATCCGGCCGTGGCGCTCCATGTGGTCGACGACGACCACCGGTTGATCACGCATTTCCGCAGCGTCCCGATGGGTGGCTGGATCGGTACCCCGTTCTGATCGCGGGTCAGTACCGGCCGGCGCGGGCGCGGCGATAGGCGGCGGGGGTGCCGCCCGTCCAGCGCCGGAACGCGTAGATGAAGGTCGACGCCTCCGCGTAGCCGAGCCGGATCGCGACATCGCTCACCGACAGCGGTGTGGTGGTCAGCATCTCCTCGGCCAGGGCCTGACGCACCTCGTCGAGCAGCGCGCGGTAGCTGGTACCGGCGGCGTCGAGGTGGCGGCGCAGGGTGCGTGTGCTCATGTTCAGATCGCCGGCCACCGTGTCGATACCGGGCGGTGCGGCGAGACCGTCCAGCCCGCCGCGCGGCACCAGCCGGGCCCGCACCTCCGCGGCGATCCCGGTCCGCGCCCGGCGGCGGTGCACCAGGTCCCGGCACTGGGCCAGACAGATGGCCAGGGTGTGCTCGTTGGCCTGCGGTAGCGGCCGGTCGAGGATCGCCGGATCGATGGCCACCAGGGTGTGTGGCTGCCCGAACCGCGGCCGGGCGACGGTCACCTCTTGGATCAGATCCGCGTAGGACGGTTCGGGGAACCGGAATTCGGCGCGCAGCAGGGCCAGATGACGGCCGAGCAGGTCGCTCATCACCTGATGCATCGCCGTCACATCGCGTTCCACCAGGAACTGACGGACGTCGGCGGGTACCGATTCGTCGTGGATGCGGCCGATGAATTCGCCGTGCTCCCACTGGGTCACCGGCAGGCAGAAGGTGAAACTCAGTTCGAGGTAGCGCAGGGCGAAATCGATGGCCTCGGCCAGCGTCGGGCTGCTCACACAGGCGAACCCGAAGATCCCGAAGGTGGTGATGCGGTACCGCCGGCCCACCTCGACACCCATCCCCGGCCGGTCCAGTTCGCGAACCAGATTGCGAACCACAGCGAGTTCGGTGTGCGCGTCGATCTGGGCGTCCGGATCGCGCAGCCGGGCTTCGGTCAGGTCGGTACCGCGCAGCAGCGCCGAGAGGGATGCTCCGTGCTCGGTTCCGTATCCGGCCATGAGCGCGACGCTGGCGACTCCCCGGGGGAAGTCCCAGTCCCGGATCGACGGACTCTGCACCATCCCGACATTATGGCCGAATATCTCTATCGATCGTCAGGGGTTCACCAGGAGAGCTGGGCACAGCGGCGGGCGGTATCGGCGGACTCGACCTGGAGAGTCGCGTGCTGGATATGGAACCGCTCGGCCAGCAGGCGCTGGGCAGCGCGCAGGATCTCGTCACCGGCGTCCGCGCCCGTGGTGGTGATATGGGCCGAGGCGACCTCCATACCCGAGGTCAGGGTCCAGACGTGGAGATCGTGGACATCGCAGACCCCCGGCACGGCGGCCAGCTCACCGGCCACCTTCTCCACATCCAGTTCCTCGGGGCTGTGCTGGAACAGAATGCGCAGCGACCGCCGGGCCAGCAGATAGGTCCGGGGCAGGACCCACAGGCCGATCGCGACGCCGACGATCATATCGGCGTAGAGCCAGCCGGTGGTCAGTGTGATCGCGGCGGAGACCAGTACGCCGAACGAGCCGACCATATCGGCCAGCACCTCGAGATAGGCCCCTCGCACATTGAGGCTCTCCTCGGCTCCCCGCCGCAGCAGCAGGAAGGCCGCGATATTGGCCACCAGGCCGATCGCACCGGCGGCGAGCACCGGCCCGCCGGGCACCTCCGGCGGTTCACCGAACCGGCGTACCGCTTCGACCAGCACATATCCGGCGACCGCGAAGAGCAGTACGGCATTGGCGAGCGCGGCGATCACCTCGGCGCGGTAATAGCCGAAGGTGCGGGTATAGCTGGGGCGGGTGTTGCGGGCCAGCACGATCGCCGACAGCGCCATGGCGATACCCACGACGTCGGTGAGCATATGGGCCGCGTCCGACAGCAGTGCCAGCGAACCGGTGGCCAGCGCGACCACCAGCTCTATCAGCATGAATCCCACGCCGATGGCCAATGCCAGAGCCAACCGGCCGACATACTTCCCGGAGGCGCTCTCCGGTGATACGTGATGCGTATGATCATGTCCCACCCGACAAACATATGCGTCAATGCGCATGCTTGCAATACCTTCGATTCGCGCCCGCCCGCCAGGCTGGCAGACTTGAGTTCGTGAGTGACCAGTCCGCAGCCACCCGCCCCGGCGAACCGGACCGCGGCCCCGGCGCCACCGCGCTCGACCCGTCCGGGTCCGGTGCCGCACCGGGCGACACCGAGTCCGGCACCGCGCGGAGCGGGGCCGAGCACGCTACCGCGCTGCGTCCGATCGAACTCGCCACCGGGGCGGTACTGGGCGGGGTCACCGTCGGACTGGTGACCATCGGCACCGTCGTCCCCTTCGCCGCCGCACTCCAGCTCGTCGCGGCGGTTCCGATGGGCCTGCTCGCCCATCGCTACCGCTTCCGGACCGTGTTCACCGCCTCGGTATCGGCCGCCCTGGTCACCTTCGTGGCGGCCGGGCTCACCGCCGCTATGGCAATGGTCGCCACCGCCACCATCGGCGGTATCGTCGGCACCGTCAAACGCCGCCGCGGCGGCCTCGTCGCGGTCACCGGGTTGTCGATTCTCGCCGGCATCGGATGGGGTGCCTTCTCGATCGGGTTCCTGCTGGCCTTCTCGGCGACCCGCAATCTGCTCTTCGACACCGTCCGCAACACCGCGACCGGCCTGAACGAGCTCACCTCCCGCCAACAGCATCTGGAACCGCTGGGCCGCGGCGTACTGCATCTCACCGATATCGTCCTGCAGTGGTGGTGGGTCTATATCGGCGGCACAGTCCTGGTCGGCACCGTGGTCACCGCGCTGGTCTCCTGGTTCGTCCTCGGATCCGTCCTGGACCGGCTCAGCTGGCTCCCCGGCACCGACCGGCTCGACGCACCCGCCGACAACCGGCCGATCGCCCCGCTGCCGGTAACGCTGCGCGCGGCCGGATACCGATATCCCGGCGCGCCCGCGGACGCGCTGACCGGAATCGACCTGCGGGTCGAAGTCGGCGAATTCGTCGCGGTGGTCGGGCACAACGGATCGGGCAAATCGACGCTCACCCGGCTGCTGGCCGGACTGCCACCCAGCAGCGGAAGTGTCGAACGACCGGGTTCCGCCGGGCTCGGCCATCTCGGCGGCACCGCACTGGTCCTGCAACGGCCGGAAAGCCAGACCCTGGGCGTACTGGTCGCCGACGATGTGGTCTGGGGGCTACCCGCCGCGCTCGCGGCCGAGGTCGATATCGACGCACTCCTGCACGAAGTGGGTCTGGACGGGATGGGTGGCCGGGAAACCGCGACCCTGTCCGGCGGTCAGCAGCAGCGGCTGGCCGTCGCGGCCGCCCTCGCCCGCCGCCCGGCCCTGCTCATCGCCGACGAAGCCACCTCGATGATCGACCCGGAGGGTCGCCGCGAACTGGTGGGCCTGCTGGCCGGTCTGCCGAAACGGCACGCCATGGCGGTACTGCTGGTGACCCATCACGAGGCCGACGCCGGTGCCGCCGACCGGGTGGTGCACCTGGCCGGGGGCCGGATGGTCGATCACCTACCGGCCTGGCCGAAACCGGCCCGGGCGCAACGCCGCCGCCCCATGGGCGACACCCTGCTCGAACTGCGCGGCGTCCGGCACACCTACAACCGCGGCACCCCGTGGGAGGCACCCGCCCTACACGGGGTCGACCTGTCGGTACGGCGCGGGGAAGCGCTGCTGGTCGTCGGCGGGAACGGGTCCGGGAAGTCGACGCTGGCCTGGATCATGGCCGGGCTGATCGCACCCAGCACCGGGCGCTGCGAACTGGCGGGTAAACCGGTCAGCAGGCAGATCGGCCGGGTGGAATTGGCCTTCCAGCATTCCCGGCTGCAGTTGCAGCGGCATACCGTCGGTGAGGAGGTCGCCGACTGGGGCGGTGCGGGCACCGGTTCCGGGACCGTGGGCAAAGCGCTCGTCGCCGTCGGACTGAATCGCGCGCTGACCACTCGGTCCATCGAGGAACTCAGCGGTGGCCAGGCGAAACGGGTGGTGCTGGCCGCCATCGTCGCCGCGCACCCGCAGGTGGTCGTACTGGACGAACCGCTGGCCGGACTGGACCCGGAGGGCCGCGCCGATATCGTCGAGTTGCTGGCGCGCCTACGCGACTCGGGCCTCACCCTGATCGTCATCTCACACGATGTCGAAGATGTGGCCGCCATCTGCGACCGCACCGTCCACCTGCGGGCCGGCCGGATCCCGGAAACCGAGACCGCACCGGTCCCCGTTTTCGGCACCGAATCCGATACGGCGCCCATACCACCTGTCCAGCCACCCGGTTCGGCACACCGCCCGGCCCCGGAACCCGCCTGGCGGCTGCGCGGTGGCGACGCCCACGGTATCGACCACGGGGGTGCGCGATGAGCACTGTGCTGCTGCGCCGGGTCCCGGTCGCCAGTCCGGTCCACAACCTGTGGGCCGGGACCAAGATGATCGGCGCGTTCCTGATCAGCCTGTTGCTGATGGTCCTGCCGAGCTGGCCCATCCTCGGCATCATGATCGTGTTCCTGATCGCCATCGGCATCGTGGCCCGGCTGCCACTCGGCGTACTGCCCCGGCTGCCGTTCCTGTTCTGGCTGCTGATCGGGTTGGGCGCGCTGATCAATGTGCCCGTCGGTGGCACCGCCGTGCTGCGGTACGCGCAGGTGGTGGTGTTCGGGCTGATCCTGGTGGCCGCGTCCATGCTCATCGCCTGGACCACCCCCATGAGCGAAATCGCCCCCGCCCTGGCCACACTCGGCCGCCCCCTGCGGAAACTGCGCGTCCCGGTCGACGAACTGGCCGTGGTCGTCGCCCTCACCCTGCGCGGGCTGCCGCTGCTGCTGGAGGAGATACGCATCCTGCGGGCCGCCCGCCGGCTACGCCCCAAACCCGATCTGCTGCACCGCACCACCGACCCGGTGATCGATATCCTCACCGCCGCCATGGCGGTATCCACCCGGCGCGCCGGCGAGTTGGGCGAGGCGATCACCGCGCGTGGCGGAACCGGTCAGCTCACCGCCCGCCCGGCCACCCCGGGCCGCAACGACGTATTCGCGCTCGTCATCGTGGTAGCGGTATGCGCCGGTGCCCTGACGCTGGAAATCCTGTTGTGAGGATCCAGGCCCTGTTGTGAAGCACCAGGACCGCCCCACCCGTGCTGTGAAGGACCAGGACCGCCCCCACCGTGCCGAGTTTTACGAGGCCCACAAAGGTCGAGGCCCGTCCCGCCGTTCAGCCCTCGAAAGCGCATGAGCCGCAGGCTCGAGTCTCGAGGGCTGACCGGCGGGACCGAGGGGGCCTCGACCCCGCGGCGCCGAAGGCGCCGCAAAATAAACACAGCTACTTCTTCTGGTCCCGCACAGCCTTCCGGGCGGCTTCCTGTGCCTTGTCCACCTGTCCGGCGTATTTGCCGCCTGTCTTCTTGTCGACCGCGTCGCCGACCTTCTCGATCAGCGGTTCCACCTTGTCCGCGTTCTTGCGCGCCAAACCCAATGCCTTGTTCGCCAGGCCCTTGAAATCCATCTCTGCTCCTTGTCCGAACTCGCTCGAACATCACAGTACCCAGCGGATTCGGGCCACGGGCCGCATCCTCGACAGCGACGGCGCTCACAGTTCGCCCAGCCACGCCGGATGCCAGAGCCGGCCGGTTTCTGTCCAATCCATGTACCGCACAGTGCCTTCCACCTTCGGCGTCACCCAGATCGCGTCGCGGCGTTCCTCGGCGGACAGTTCGCCGGTGAACGGGCTCGTCTTGCGTTCCAGCCGGTGCAGCCGCGCGGCGAGTTCACGCATGCCCGCGTCGCCGAAGCCCGTACCGACCCGGCCCGCGTACACGAGACCGTCTTCGGCCGGAATCCCCACCAGCAGTGATGCGAACGGGCGCGCGCGGCTGCGGCGCATACCACCCACCACCACTCGCTGGGTCCGCCAGTTCCGTTGTTTCACCCAGGCGTGCCCGCGGGTTCCGGGCAGGTACACCGAATCCAGTCGTTTGGCGACGACCCCTTCCACTCCGTCCTGTTCGCTGCGCCGCACCGCGTCCGCTCCGCTGCCTTCGTAGGGCGGTGGTACGCGGAGCGCGGGTGCGGTGGCGGCAAGGGCCTCGAGGACTCGGCGGCGGTCGCGGTAGCGTTTCCGCAGGAGCGATGTGCCGTCGAGGTAGAGCAGGTCGAATGCCACGAATTCCGCGCGGCGCGGATTCGCTTTCAGCAGTGCGATGTTCACCGCGCCGTCCGGATCGCGCACGATGATCTCCCCGTCCAGCACGACCTGATGGCCTTTCAGATCGGTGGCCAGCTCGGCGAGCTGCGGATAGCGTGCCGTGACATCGTTGCCCGCCCGGCTGCGCAACCGGAGTTCACCGGAGTCGATCTCGACGATGAGCCGGAAGCCGTCCCATTTGCGTTCGAACACCCACTCCGATTCCGGGAGTCCGGTCACTTCGCCGCTGGTGGCGAGCATGGGGGTCAGGCCGCGCGGTAGTTCGGCCGCGGGGGCGGGCTGGTCCTTCATCAGATGCATGAGCCATTGATCGCCCTCGGTGCGGATCAGCGCATAGCGACCGTCGAGGCGGTCGCCGCGCAGCACCACGATCACCTCGTCGTCCCGCCATTTCTCGGTCCGGTAGGTGCCGGTGTCCCAGATCGACATCTCGCCGCCACCGTATTCACCCGCCGGTATGGTGCCGTGGAAATCCAGGTATTCCAGTGGATGGTCCTCGGTGTGCACGGCGAGCCGGTTCTGGCGTGGACTGTCCGGTGGCCCTTTGGGGACCGCCCAGGAGACCAGGACGCCTTCGCGTTCCAGCCGGACATCCCAGTGCAGGCGGCGCGCATGGTGCTCGTGTACCACGAACCGGTCACCGGCCCCGGGCCGCGGCGAGGTCGCGGGCACCGGTTCCGGGGTCCGCGCCGGATCCCGCATGGACCGGTATTTCGTCAGGGCGTCGTCGAGCGGCGGATCCAGACCCGCGAGCAGGTCGCCGTCGGACCGGTATCGGCGCAGCACCTCGTCGAAACGCAGCTGCCGCAGGTCGGCGCCGTTCTCGAGCTCGTCCCAGCTGCGCGGCGCCGCGACGTTCGGTTCGGGGCGGCCACGCAGCGAGTACGGCGCGATGGTGGTTTTCGACGGATTGTTCTGGCTCCAGTCCAGGAAGACCTTGCCGGTCCGGACCTTCTTCGCCATGGTCGCCGTCACCAGATCGGGCAGCAGTTTCTCCAGGTTCTCCGCCACCTGTTTCGCCACCGTCGACGCCCCGCCGGGGCTCAGCGCCCGATCCAGCGGAACGTAGAGGTGTATACCCTTGCTGCCGCTGGTGAGCGGATAGGCGCGCATCCCGATCTCGCCGACCATATCCCGGATACCGAGCGCCACCCGCGCGCATTCGGCCAGTCCGGCGCCCGGGCCGGGATCCAGGTCGAACACCAGCCGCGTGGCCGGGCCGCGCTCGGCACCGTCGAAACGCCACTGCGGTACATGGATCTCCAACGCCGCCTGCTGACCCAGCCAGACCAGTCCGGCCTGTGTGGAGATGATCGGGTAGGTCACCTCGCGGTCGGAGTGCCGCTGGCTGCGGCGGGGCACCCAGGACGGAGTCCCGGCGGGGAGGTTCTTCTCGAAGAACGAGGCGGCTGCGACACCGTCGGGCCAGCGTTTCCGGGTGACCGGGCGGCCCGCCAGATGCGGCAGCATGGCCGGGGCGATATCGGCGTAGTACTCGATCACCTCGCCCTTGGTGGTGCCGGTCTCCGGATATAGCACCTTGTCCGGGTTGCTCAGCCGGACTTCGATATCCGGCTGCCCGGGCTCACCCGCGAAACTCCGGGGCACCCCCGATCACATCCGCGGGCGGACAACCCCGTCCGGTGTCGCGCCGCCGATCACGGACGCGGATCCGACCCCGGGCCACCGGCCGGTCCGGGGCCACCCGGCTGCTCCGGCGGGACCACCTTGCGGGCGGCCTCCTTACCCTTCTGGATCTTGTCCGAGTACTTGCCCTTGGTCTTCTGGTCGAGGAAATCCCCGGCCTTGTCGACCGCCTGATTGATCTTGTCGGAGTTTTTCGCGGCAGTTTCCTGGCCCTTGCCGACCAGGTTCTTCAGGTTGTCCATCAAGCTCATAGCCGATTCCTTCCCTGTCACCGTGCGGAAGCGTTCACTCCATATCTTCCCACCAGGAACGCCCGGGCGGGAGGAAACGAATATCGAGCCTTTCACCGGGCACCGGTACCGCGATCTCTGTACCCGACGCCGCGGCCGAGTCGACCAGACGGCGGACGGGTTCGGCCCAGGGATGGGGTGCGAGGTTGAACGTCGCCCAGTGGATCGGCACCAGCACGCCGTGCTCCGGTTCGCCCAGGCACAGGTCGGCGTGTGCGCGCACCGCCTCCTCGGGGTTCATGTGGATATCGGCCCAGTGCGAGTCGTAGGCGCCGATCGGCAGCAGGGTCAGATCGAACGGACCCCACTGCGCGCCCGTCGCCGCGAACGCTTTGGTGAATCCGGTGTCGCCACCGAAATACGCCCGGTGCTTCGCGCCGACGAGCGCCCAACCTGCCCAGAGCGTGGTGTTGCGGACGAGTCCGCGGCCCGAGAAGTGCCGGGCCTCCGCGCAGATGACGGTGAGTTCGGGACGGTCGTCATCGGGAGCGGACAGCGAATACGAGCAGCCCCAGTCGAGTTCGACGATCCGCGACTCCGGCACGCCCCAGTGCCGCAGATGCGCGCCCACCCCGATCGGCACCACGAAAACGGACTGTTGCGTATGCACCAGGGTGGCGATGGTGTCGGCGTCGAGATGGTCGTAGTGGTCGTGCGAGATCACCACGGCATCCACCGGGGGTAATTCGTCCAGCGCCACCGGGACGGGGTGGATGCGGGACGGGCCGACCAGCCGGGACGGCGAGACCCGCTCGCTCCACACCGGGTCGGTGAGCACCCGGTAGCCGTCCACCTCGATCAGCGCGCTGGCGTGCCCGTACCAGGTGACCGCGAGTTCCGCGGCCGTCCCCGGCTGCCGGGGTTCGGCCAGCGGCACCGCGCCTTTCGGGCGACCGGCCCGCATACCGGCCACCATCGACAGCAGGCCGGTCGGGTTCTCGCGCACGACGATCGGTGACGCGGGTTCGGTGTTGTGGAACTGGCGGTCCCGATAGCTGCGGGCGCCGGAGGCGGTGGGCGCGATCGCGGAGACCGAGGCGCCCAGCGCGGCCGGCAGCCCGTCCAGGGCCCGCGCCACCCAGCCGAATACCGTCATCCCGGCCAGTCCGGCCGCCGCCGCGACGGCAGTGCGCGGCCGCATCATTTGCCCACGAACTTGGCGGGACGCTTCTCCTGCCGGGCCTGCCTGCCCTCTTCCGCGTCCGCGCTCGACCATGCTGCCTCCAATGCGGCCTGCTGTTCGTTGTTGGCCGGCTCGCGGGTGCCGTCGTCGTTGAGTTCCAGTTTCAGATGGCGCAGCGACAGCGGCGCCAGTTCGGCGACGGACTTCGCCCAGCCCTGGGCGTCGGCCAATGTGCCGAGCCGGTTGGCGAATCCGAAGGTGTAGGCATCGGACGCCGAGATGGGTTCGGCGCCGAGCAGTACGGTACGGGCCGGGCCACCGCCGATCAGCGAGACCAGCCGGCGCGTAGTCCAACGGTCCACGGAGATACCCAGTTTCGCGGCCGGTATGGCGAGGTAGGAGTCCGGCGCCATCACCCGCAGATCCGCCGCCATCGCCAGCTGCACTCCCGCCCCGAGCGCGGGACCGTTCAGCGCGGCGATCACCGGCACCGGCATCGCCTCGACCTCGTGCAACATATCCAGCAGGGCGTCGAGGAATTCCGTCGAGTACACACCGTCGAGATCCGCGCCGGCGCTGAACACCGGGCCGCGCCCGGTGAGCACGACGACCCGGGAAACGCGGCGGGCATTGGACAGCGCCTCCCGGAGCCGGGTGACCAGATCCAGGTTCAGCGCGTTTCGCCGCTCTTCGCGCTGCAGTTCGATGGTGACGACGTCGCCGTCACGGCTGACCCCGAGCATGTTTGTCCTTCCCCGCTGAACGAATACCGATACAAACCGCCGATAAGGATGCGTTACTGCCCACTCTGCCACAGGAACGTGACCGGCCCGGGGAAGGCCGGAGCTGCACTTCCGGGCGTGGTCGAGGCCCGGAGCCGCAAATCCATGGCGGAAACCGACCGAGCCCGCACGGCTCCCGGTCGAAGATCGACGACCACCGGATACCGACCCCGTATGAGCCTCCCCACACCGCCCGAACCACCCGCCCCGCCGAAGGCGGCTGCGAACACAGTCACGGCCCGCCCCGGTCCTGGAGCGTGGAGCGCAACAACCGACCACCACACTCGACAACCCGAGCCAACACCACCGGCCCCCACCCGACGCCGAAGGCGAGGCCCCCCCACAAAGGCGGGGC
>JABFXT010000525.1 GCA_013361595.1 Nocardia sp.
CGCTGTGGCGGTCTACCACTATCTGACCCCGGGTGATGTGGTCGAAGTCGTGCCCTGACCTCCGGTGTCGCCGATCGGGCACGTCGCCGGTCGGCGACGCGGGCTGGTCGGCGACCCGGTACCCGGGACGCGCATCCGGTTTCGTACGCTTACCGAATGTGGATCATCGTGGTTGTCGCCGTCATCAGCTGTGTGCTCATCGCGATCGGTTTCGCGCTCGGTCTGCCGGACTGAACCGACACCTCCACGCGTGACCGCCCGCCCGGTACGACCGACCGGGCGGTGACGCGCCCTCGGGGGCGGCGTCAGTCGGAGCCGGCCCCGCTCGGCTGAGCCGAATCCGGTTCCGGGCGGTCGACGGCGACCGGGCGCAGCAGCGCCCAGGTCACGAAGGCGGCGGCGACCACGACCAGGGCCAGGCCCGCCCACAGGTTCACATTGATCCCGCCGGTCTTGGCCTCTTCGTCGACGGTGTCGTGGACGAGTCCGGTGATCACCAGGATGATCCCGTAGAGGCCGAGCAGGCTGCCCACGATGGTGCGGATATCGAAGAACACGATGGTTGTCCTATCCGGTGACGATATTGAGGACGATCACGAGCACCAGTGCGATACCCGCCAGCAGGACGGGGCGCTGATACCAGGGCAGAGTGGCGGCCTCGGGGTCGGTGCGCAGTTCGCGCGGTGTCTCCGAGTACACGAGGCCGACCAGCTCGGCGGCCGGTTTCGGTGCTGTCACCAGAGTTACCGCCACGCTGACCAGGATATCCAGTACGAAGGCCGCGCCGGCGGCGACGAAACTGACGCCTTGGCCCGACAGTGATATCACCTCTGTTTCGTTCAGGACGAAGATGAAGACCGCTACCGCGGTACCCGAGACCAGTCCGGTCCAACCGGCCGTCGGGGTCATCCGCTTCCAGAACATGCCCAGGATGAAGGTGGCGAACAGGGGCGCGTTGAAGAAGCTGAACAGCGTCTGCAGGTAGTCCATGATGTTGCTGAATCCGCCGGCGATGAACGCGGTGAAGATGGCGGCGATGGTGGCGCCCACTGTCGCCAGCCGACCCACCCGCAGGTAGTAGCCGTCGGATTTGTCCTTCACCACGTACTGCTGCCACAGATCGATGCTGAACACCGTGTTGAAGGCCGACACGTTCGCCGCCATACCGGCCATGAACGCGGCCAGCAGCCCGGCCAGGCCCACCCCCAGCAGACCGTTGGGCAGCACATCCTTCATCAGGTACAGCAGCGCCTGGTTGTAGGTGACATCGCTTTCGACATCCGGGTTCGCGGTGACGGCTTCTTTGTAATGGGCCATCTGCGGCACCAGCACCGCGCTGATCATGCCCGGGATGATCACGATCAACGGGATGAAGATCTTCGGGAACGCGCCGATGATCGGAGTGCGTCGCGCGGCGGCGATGGAATGGGTGGCGAGGGCGCGCTGCACCTCGACGAAGTTGGTGGTCCAGTAGCCGAAGGAGAGGACGAAACCGAGGCCGAACACGATGCCGAGGATCGACAGGAAATCGTTCGCGAAACCCGACAGCGCGTTACCGGGCCACGAGTCCAGCTGTTCGGCGCCGCCGGGGGAGGCGGCGACCTTGTCCTGCAGTCCGGACCAGCCACCGACCCGGTGCAGGCCGATCAGGGTCAGCGGGAGCAGGGCGGCCACGATGACGAAGAACTGGAGTACTTCGTTGTAGATCGCGGCCGACAGCCCGCCGAGTGTGATGTAGGACAGGACGATCACCGCTGCCACGATGACCGAAACCCACAGTGGCCAGCCCAGCAGGACGTTGACGATGGTGCCGAGCAGATACAGGTTGACGCCCGCGATGAGTACCTGGGCGACTGCGAAACTGAGCGAGATCAACAGGTGCGCGCCGGTGCCGAACCGGCGCCGCATGAACTCCGGGACACTGCGTACCTTGGAGCCGTAGTAGAACGGCATCATCACCACGCCCAGGAAGAGCATGGCCGGGACCGCGCCGATCCAGAAGTAGTGGAAGGCCGGGAACCCGTATTCGGCCCCGTTGGCCGACATTCCCATGATCTCGACGGCCCCGAGGTTGGCGGAGATGAACGCCAGCCCGGTGACCCAGGCCGGCAAGGATCTCCCGGACAGGAAGAAGTCCATACTCGACGAGACCCGTTGCCGGGCCAGCAGGCCGATACCGATGACGAATACGAAATAGAGGGCGACGATCGCGTAGTCGACGGGCTGGGCATCCAGCCGCAGTACCTCGCCTTCCGCGATCAGAGAAACGACCTCGTGGGATAGCTCGTGCTGCGACATACGACGTTCTCCTCGAAGCGGTCCCGGACAACCGCGCGCAGCTCGCCTCATCGCGCTACCGATGGCTGGCCGCACTACCAGACCGGCTCTGGTGGACCAAACCGTACCGCGCGAGACGACCGGCCGGGCGGTGTCGGGCGGAATCGGGCGTGTCCGTCCTCAGCGAATTTCCGCGGGGCGGGCCTCGCCCGACTGCGAGCGCCGTTGTGCGGGCGCAGCCTCTCGTGCGCGCGGCCGGGTATTGCTACCATGGACGGCGGCGCATCCAAACGCACTGTGCGCCAGGGAATTTCGGAAGATCCCTGGCGCCCCTGTGGTGTGCGCGGGTTTCGTGGTCACCGAAGTAGGGGTCGCCGTGATTGTACGCGTGCAGAGCACCGAAATGTCGGGCATACAGCGTTTCGTACGACGGCTACTGACCGATCGGGGTCCCGGTGCCGGGCAGCTGGGCGGAGTGGCCCTGCTCGGTCCGCCGCCGTCGCGTTCACGCCGCCGGCCCGTCCCGGCCACCGACCTGCTGGTCTGGACGCCGCACGGGTGCACCCTGGTGGTACTGGCCGATTTCGGGTCGGTGCAGCACGGCGTGCTGTCCACCGGCCCCACCGGCCGGTGGCTGGTGGACGACGACGCCGCCGATCTGCGCACCGGAAAATCCACGCCCAATCCGATCTTGCGCGGGCGCAAACTGCGTAATGAACTGGCCACGATCTTCCGGCGCGGCGGTCTGTCCGAACATATCGATGTCCTCGTGGTGTTGATCCCCAAGACCGGTTCGCGCATCAGCTGGACGCCGCGGCCGCCTGCGGACGGCACCGAGACCATCCTGGTACGGATCGGCGACTCGGCGGAGCTGGCCGGATACTTCGAGCGCGCCGCGGTGGGGGAAGTGCGCTGGCGCGGCGAGGATATCGCCCGAGCCTTCGAGATGCTGGGGGCCGCGCAGCACTTGCCCGACTCCGACGAACTGCAGAACGAAGGCTTCCCGTCGGCACCGGGCGAGGTCGCTTCCGGCCGGTCCGGCTCCGCGGATCGATCTTCCGCACCGGATGTCGCTGCGGAGCCGACCGGTGACCTTACGATCGGCACCGCGGCCGGGCCGGTGGCGATCGAGCGGGGTCGGGTAATCGAGACGGGCGGTCCGCGGAGGCCGGGGCCGCGGCCTGCCCG
>JABFXT010000860.1 GCA_013361595.1 Nocardia sp.
CGCCATGTCCACACCCTCGGGCGCCCATGCCGGCCTGTCCATCTCGTCCCCTCTGCGCTCGATACCCGTCCGTGCCCGGCAACGGAATGACCGGGCCGGGCGGCGGGCCACTTCGCGCGGCACCGCGGATCGCCCGTGGTATGGACGTCCGGCGCCGGTACGGTGGCATGTCTGCCGACCGGTCGGCACTGTGCGAATAATAGCCCGTACCGCAGCGGACGGGTCGTGGCGCGGCCGTCGGACACGGCGGGATCCCGTTCCCGAGTCAGCCGAAAACAGCTGTCACACAGGAGAACAGGATCCCGTGCTGTCATCCGTGAGGTGCTCCCCACAGTGGCCGGACCGAATCTTTCTCTGTACCCGTGGATTCGGCCGGGTACTCGGGTGCGGCAGACGCGCGCGACTGCGTGGCGAACACGCTCGCGGCGCCGGATCGGACACCACGGACCGGCCGGCGGAATCCCCGGACGCGTGGTGCCCTAGTCGAGGCCCGCTACGACCCCGTGCGGCCGGATGAACGGTAGGTCGTTGTAGGTGGCGATACCGGGGGCCGCGGCGACCACGGCGGGAATCGCGTTGATCACCGGCATGGCGGTCATGATGTGCCCGAGTGTCATGAAATCGGCGATGGTCTCCGCCTGGAAATCCGGTGGCGGCAGAAAACTCACCACATTCTTCACCGTCGGCCGGCCGTCCACCTGCAGGATCCAGCCGTCCTGGTCGATCTTCCAATCCGGTTCCAGTGTCGGGCCCTTACGCCAGCGCACCGTCAACTCCACCAGGGTGCGGCCCGCGACGATCCCCTTCCAGCTCGCGAACACGCCCGCCACACAGCCGGCCGGGATCGTCCACGAGCCGAGGTCGAGATCGGCGGTGGTCTGTGCGAATTCGGCGTCGCAGCGCACCTCGTCGAGGTCCACGCCCAGCGCGTCGGCGATCATCCGGACGGCCTCACCGAACACCGCGGTGCCCTCGGCCGCCATCTCCGGAAGAGCCGGGTTGTCGATCGGTTGCCCGAATCCCACCGGGCGTTCGGTGGCGGGTGAATCGTAGAAGGTGGTGTCGGCGGCCTCGCTGACGGTCACTTTGTCGACACGATCGCAGATACCTGCCGATACGACGGCCAGCAGATCGATGAACCCGGGGCTGATGCCGGAGCCGAAGATCGTCGAACCGCCGCGGCGGCAGGCTTCGGCGATCCGGTCGCGGCCGGGGCCCTGCCGGTGGCCGGTGATGAACGATGCCGTCGTGACCACATCGACGCCCGCCGACAGAATGCGGACGAGTTCGTCCACGTCGATCCACATGGGGTTGTAGACCACGCAGTCCGGTTCGAGTGCGAGCAGTGCGTCGATATCGTCGGTCGCCGCGATGCCCAGTGGGTCGATCCCGCACAGTTCGCCGATATCGCGACCCACTTTCGCCGGGGCCCACGCATAGCAGCCGACGAGTTCGAGAGTGGGGTTCGCGACGATTGCGCGCACCGAACTCTTCCCGACATTGCCGGTCGTCCACTGGACGACTCGATACCGATCACGCTCGCGCACCCGCCCAGGATAGAGCGACCTGCCCTATTCAGGAACGTAAACTCTATTTTTTGAGAATCGAATTCTCGCGGCGCCCGTGGTGACCGGCTCCGTTCGGGGATGGGGTGGCCGAGGGCCGCGCGCACGGTGGAATCCGGACTCCGGCGCCGCGCCTGGGCCGCCGGGTCGGTTACATCGAGGTATCCGTCACGGCGAGGTGTCCGTCACAGCGATGACCGCGCGTCGGCGACTCGCCGGACGCGCACGTCCGCGGTCGCGCGGCCCCCGCCACGACTCGCGGTAGCGAGTACGAAAACGCTGTAATACGTTGGTGACGAATCCCGTTCGAAGCACCCCCGGTGGCGTAAGCACCCTTGCCGGGCGGGGTGACGGCGGCCCAGGACGGCGCTTTGGGCATCGCCTCACGCGGTGTCACTTCGGTCAATCGTCTGTCATCCGATGGTCACGGCGCGGTAATATCGAAACGCTCGCCTGCGGCGTGGTCGCGGGGAGTCCGCCCGATCGAAGGTTGGTGAAACCGGCACATGACGGTATCCATGTTCGACGAGACCCTGCCACGTGGCGAGCGGGACGGGGTCGGACTGCGGGTGGGCGCGATAATCGACCGGGGTGGGGAAGTCCTTCTGCTCGAACTGCCCAGTAGCGGCCCGATTCGTCCCACTCTGAAACTGCCCGGTGCGACGGTGGAACCCGGTGAGTCGGTGTCCGGTGCTCTCATCCGCGGTATCCACGAGGAGACCGGGCTGACGGTGACCGATATCCGGCACCATATCGGCGATTTCGACTATCTGTCCCCGGCTGGAAAACCGGTGCGGCGGTTGCACTTCGCCGTCGAGGTGGCCGCGACCGGGCCGGTCGTGCTGAGCGCGCACGCCGCTTACGAATGGGCGCCGCTCAACGGCGACCTGCACGTGACGTCTTCCATTCAGGGAATTCTCGACAGTTATCGGGAACTGGCCTACCCCTGATCGCCGGTTCGGTATCCGGTGAATCCACCCGGTACCCGCACCGTCGACACGCTGCGCCGCGCGACCTCGTCGGGCACACGGCCGCCGAAGCCGGTGCCCGCGGCGGTGTTCGGCCGCCGGGCATCTGGACAGGCCGTTCCGGGTCAGCGGTCGACGACCAGTGCGTCGCCCGCCGCCCGTGACACACAGGGCAGCAGATGGGTAGTGCGTTCGGAATCGGGGAGTGTCCGGTCGCGGTGGTCGACCGCACCCGCGAGGACCGCTGTCCGGCAGGTACCGCAGAAGCCCTGGCGGCACGAATAGGCGGCATCGGGGACGATTCGGCCGATCGCGGCGAGGGTGGTCTCCCGCGCGCCCACCCGGATCGTGCGGCCCGTGCGCGCGAGGGTCAGATCGAACTCTTTTCCGTCGACCACCGGGGGCGCGGAGAACTGTTCGGTATGCAGTGAGCCGGTGGGATTGTGCTCGAACATACTGCGCCGGGCTGCCGCGAGCATCGGCGGCGGACCACAGACGTATACGGCCGCACCGGCCGGGGCGGCCGCGATCAGGTCCGGGATATCAGGTGGACCGTATTCGTCGTCGGGGCGGATATCCGCGCCGGGTAGCTCCGCGACGAACGGCATGGTCGTACGGGAACGCCCGGTGTAGATCAACCGGCCGTGCCCGCCCGCCGCGTGGACCATCGGCAGGATCGGCGTGATACCGATACCGCCGGCGATGAACAGATAGGCGGGGGCCGCGACGAAGGTGAACGCGTTACGCGGGCCCCGGGCCCGCAGTTCGTCGCCGGGGCGGATATCGCGGTGCATTTCCAGCGATCCGCCGCCGCCGTCGGCGATCCGGCGTACCGCGATGCGGTAGCGGAATCGTTCCCGTGGATCACCGCACAGCGAATACTGTCGCTGCCGGCCGGAAGGCAGGAAGAGATCGATATGGGCGCCCG
>JABFXT010000853.1 GCA_013361595.1 Nocardia sp.
CTCCTGCGGTACTAGTTGTGTGACGATCCCACTGCCCAGACTAACCGGACCACGGTCCGCTACATTCCTCCGGAGGGACGCACCGCCCCGTGAACTACGACACACTCAGTCCGGATTCCACCGGTTCCGGGCCCCCGGCCGAACCGCGGCACAACCCGGTGCCCGAACCGCCGTCGGCACAACCGCTCCAGGTCCGAGCGCCGCAGCGGGTAGGGCCGGCGCTACCCGGAACCGCCGAACCCGCCGAACGCGCCGACGCGGCCCGCAACCGGCGCCGGCTGCTCGACGCCGCCCAGGAACTCGTCCGCGAACACGGAGTCGACGCGCTCACCATGGACGCACTCGCGAAACGGGCCGGCGTCGGAAAGGGCACCGTGTTCCGGCGGTTCGGCAACCGCACCGGTCTCATGTACGCCCTGCTGGACCATTCCGAGACGCTGGCCCAGGAAGCATTCATCTTCGGCCCGCCACCGCTGGGGCCCGGGGCACCACCGGTGGAGCGACTCGTCGCGTTCGGGCGGGCGCGGCTACTCGATATCGAAGTGGAGGGCGAACTGCACCGGGCCGCCGAACTCGGCTCGTCCGAGAACCATTACAGCAGTCGGCCCTACCTGGTTCTGAAGACCCACGTGACGATGCTGCTGCGTGATGCGGGAGCAGTCGGCGATCCGGCGCTGCTGGCCGATGCCCTGCTCGCCACACTCGGCGCGGGCCTGGTCCTGCATCAGATCCGGACGCTCGGCCACAGCCGCGAGCAGATCGGCGACAACTGGGAAGCCCTTGTTCGCCGCGTAGCCGATCCGGCCGCGCAGTAGAGTGATCCGGCATGGGAAACCTGCGTGAACAGATCATCTCCGAGTTGGGTGTGCTGCCGAACATCGAACCGAAGGACGAGGTTCGGCGCCGCGTCGATTTCCTGAAGGACTATCTGCGCGCTACACCGGCAAAGGGTTTCGTGCTCGGCATCAGTGGCGGCCAGGACAGCGCCCTCGCGGGGCGGCTGTGCCAGCTGGCCGCCGAGGAGTTACGCGCCGAAGGCCACGAGGCCCGGTTCGTCGCGGTGCGGCTGCCCTACGGAGTACAGGCCGACGAGGCCGATGCCCGTATCTCCATGACATTCGTCGCGCCCGACGAATCGGTGGTGGTGAACGTCCGGCCCGGCGCGAACGCCGTGGCAGCCGAGGTCGCCTCGGCCCTCAAGGTCGGCAAACTACGAGATTTCGTACGCGGCAACATCAAGGCCCGCGAACGGATGGTGATCCAGTACGCCCTCGCCGGACAGGAGAATCTGCTGGTGGTCGGCACCGATCACGCGGCCGAGGCGGTGACCGGTTTCTTCACCAAATTCGGTGACGGCGGTGTGGACGTGACCCCGCTGACCGGTCTGTCCAAGCGCCAGGGCGCGGCCCTGCTCGAGGAGCTCGGCGCTCCCGCACGACTGTCGTCCAAGGTGCCCACCGCCGATCTGGAGGACGACCGTCCGGCACTGCCCGACGAGGAAGCGCTCGGCCTGCGCTACAGCGAGATCGACGACTACCTCGAGGGCAAGGACGTCACCGACGAGGTCGCGAAGCGGATCGAGACGGTCTTCCGCAACACCCGGCACAAACGGGCCGTGCCGGTCACCCCGCTCGACGACTGGTGGCGCTGAGCGAAGGCCGGATCCGGCCACGCCACAGCCCACGCCGATGGGCTGCCGCCCCTCCCCGATGCTCGCCCCCAGCGAGCGTCTCACTGGGTGAATTCCCAGGGTGTGCCGGTCGAGGGGGTGGACGTGCCCGGTATCGGTGACCGACGATATCCGCATGTTGCTCACGCGCGAGGCCGATCTGTTCGAAGGCTCCAGGGCCCGCTTGCAGGCGATCGCCTATCGCCTGCTGGGCTCGGCCGGCGATGCCGAGGACGCGGTGCAGGAGACATACCTGCGCTGGCAGGCCGCCGACCGCGAGCACGTCGAGACTCCCGAGGCGTGGCTGACCAAGGTGCTCACCAATCTCTGCCTCAACCAGCTCACCTCCGCCCGCGCCCGCCGGGAGACCTATGTGGGTCAGTGGCTTCCGGAACCGGTACTGGCCGGCAGCGCGATGCTGGGCCCGGCCGACACCGTGGAGCAGCGGGAATCCGTTTCGATCGCCATGCTCACGCTCATGGAGCGACTCACCGCCAAAGAGCGCGTCGTCTACGTACTGCGTGAGGCCTTCGGCTACCCCCACCACGAGATCGCCGAACTGCTCGACATCACCGATGCCAACTGCCAGCAGATCTACCGCCGTGCCAAACAGCATCTCTCGACCGAACGCGCGCGCATCGAGGTCGACGGGGCCGCCGCTCGACGGATCGTGGCGGAGTTCCTGGCCGCGGCGGTCAGCGGACGGACCGACACGCTGGTGACACTGCTCACCGACGATGCCTCCATCATCGGCGACGGCGGCGAATTCGTCGCGACGCTGAACCGGCCACTGGTCGGCGCGGAACGCGTCGCGCGGTTCGTGCGGCTCGCGATCAAGCCCTCGAACGGCACATGGGACAAGCTCGGCAAACCCGAGATGTTCGCGGCCGTCGCCAACGGCATGCCCGCGCTGGTGCTGGTATCCGAGGATCGGGTCGTCGGCATCTTGGTCCTGCACGTCACCGTCGACGGTATCGCCGCCGTGCACGGCCACGCCAACCCCGACAAGCTGGGGTACGCCAACCGTCAGTGGGCCGGCTACACACCGGGAGCACCTCTACCCGAATTGTGGTGACCCACATCACAGCCGAGAGCTGTCAGTCTTCATGACCCTGTCCGGTTCAGGTATCGAACCCACCGAGACAGGAGCAAGACCATGAAGCATCGCATCGTCGTCCTCGGAGCCGGGTACGCCGGAGCCATCACCGCCGGCCGCCTGGCCAAGCGACTGCACCGCGACGACATCGAGATCACCCTGGTCAACGCCGATCCCGCTTTCGTCGAACGGATCCGGCTGCATCAGCTCGCCGCCGGTCAGGATCTGCCGGTCCGCCCACTGCGGAAGATTTTCGCGGGGACCGGCGTCGGTGTGCGGATCGCGTGGGTCGATTCGGTCGACGTGGATCGCAAAACCGTCGATCTGATCGGCGCGAACGGCGCCGAGACACTGGCCTACGACACGCTGGTCTACGCGCTGGGCAGCGCCGTCGCCGACTACGGCGTGCCCGGCGTCGCCGAGCACACGCACAATGTGGCGAGCAAACAGGCCGCGCTGCGGTTACGGGAGCGCCTGAACGAGTTGGTGCCGGGCGATACGGTATTGGTCGTGGGGGGCGGTCTGACCAGCATCGAAACGGCGACCGAGATCGCCGAGGCGCGGCCGGATCTGAAGGTCGCCATGGCGGCGCGCGCCGGGGTCGGCGAATGGCTCGACCAGAAAGCGCAGACCCACCTGCGCGCCGCTTTCGAGCGTTTCGGCATCACCGTGCACGACCGCGCCGACGTCGTCCGTGTCACCGAGAACGGTGTGGTCACCCGATCGGGCGCGGAAATCGCGGCCCGGGCGACCGTCTGGACGGCAGGTTTCGCCGTACACCCGATCGCTGCCGCGAGTACGCTCACCGTCTCCGAGGCCGGACGTATCGTCGTCGACGCGACCCTGCGGTCTGTCTCGCACCCGGACGTCTACGCCGTCGGCGATGCCGCGCACGCCGCCGGAGTCGGTGGTAGGACGCTGCGCATGGGCTGCGCCACCGCCACTCCGATGGCCTGGCTGGCCGGCGACGTCATCGCCGCCCGGCTGACCGGTCGCAAGGTCCCGGACGCCCCGATCGGCTACAACAGCCAGTGCATCAGCCTCGGCCGCCACGATGCCGTCGTGCAGAAGGTGACCGACGAGGACCAGCCGACCTCGAAGGTGGATACCGGCCGCAAGGGCGCGCGGGTGAAGGAGCTGATCTGCAAGGCCACCCTGTGGAGCGTCATCCATCCGACCCTGATGGCGCCCGGCCGGCGTCGTCGCGTGGCCGCGACCGCCCCGGCTCCGGTCCCGACCGCCTGAGGCCCGCGTGCGGCGTCGACGTTGCGCCCGGCCCTCTGCACAGGGCTGGGCGCAGCAGACCTCGCCGCCGCGCCATTGCTCGCAGCAGTTCGGTGATCGGGTCGAGGTCGGGGCCGACGGCACGGCGGAAGCGCGGGCAGTCCGTTCCGTGTCCTACCGACCAGGTCGCCACCACGG
This sequence comes from Nocardia sp., assembly GCA_013361595.1. Classification (GTDB taxonomy): domain Bacteria; phylum Actinomycetota; class Actinomycetes; order Mycobacteriales; family Mycobacteriaceae; genus Nocardia. The sequence goes on from JABFXT010000853.1 coordinate 4,188, forward strand.
CGGCAACCTACCGTCGCGGGAGCTCGCCGGATACGAACTCCGGACCCTCGGCAACCTCCGTCTCGGCCAGTCTGCGGCGGAGATAGCGGCGGGCGGGATCGTTACCGGCCGCCGCTATCGCGGCCCGGTACTCGCGCGCCGCATCGGTACGGCGGCCCGCCCGCCGGTACAGATCGGCGCGGGCAGCCGTGACGAGCTGCCCGCCGGCCAGTCGTTGGTCGCCGGCCACCGCGTCCAGTGCCAGCAGGCCCGCTTCCGGACCGTCGCGCAGGCCCACCGCGATCGCGCGGTTCACCCGGGCAACCGGTGAGGGCGCGAGGGCCAGCAGATCGTCGTAGGCGGCGACGATGGCCGGCCAATCGGTCGCCGCCCAATCCGGTGCCGTGGCATGGGCCGCCGCGATCCGGGCCTGCGCCAGATACGGACCGTTCCCGTCCGCGGCGGCGCGGACCAGGTGGTTCAGCCCCGCGCGAATCGCCACCCGATCCCAGCGGTTCCGGTCCTGCTCGGCGAGCGGAACCAGTTCTCCGTCGCCGGTTCGACGCTGCGCTCGACGACTGTCGGTCAGCAGCATCAGCGCCAGTAGTGCGTGGCTCTCCGACCGGACCGCGCGCTCGGCATCCGGGAGCAGCTCGCAGAGCAACCGCCCCACCCGGATCGCCTCATCGCACAGTTCGTCGCGTACTGCGCTGGGCCCGGCGGTCGCGAAATAGCCCTCGGTGAACAGCAGATACACCACTGCGAGCACGGTCGGCGCCCGTTCGGGCAGCAGCCGGGCCGGCGGGACCCGCAACGGTATCCGGGCCTGTCGGATCTTGGCCTTGGCCCGGGTGATCCGTTGCGCGACCGTCGCTTCCGGTTGCAGGAACATCCGGGCGATCTCGGCTGTCCGCAATCCGCAGACGAACCGCAGGGTCAACGCCACCCGGGCCGGCTCCGCGAGCGCGGGATGGCAGCAGGTGAAGATCATCACCAGCCGATCGTCGGAGAAGCCGGTATCCGGATCCGCGGGGGCCGGCTCGGGATCGAACCGTACGGCGTCGCGCTCCTTGTCGGACCGCGCCGCTTCGCGGCGCAACCGGTCCAGCGCTCGATTGCGGGCCGTCGTGGTGATCCACGCACCCGGCCGCGCCGGGACACCGTCGCGCGGCCAGGTACGCAGCGCGGTGGCGAACGCTTCCTGCACCGCGTCCTCGGCCAGTTCGATATCGCCGGTGAGCCGGGCGACAGTAGCCACGGCGCGGCCGAACTCGGCGCGATACACACCGTCGAGTCCGGCCGTCCCGCTGTCGCTCACGCGCTCAGATCGACCACCCGTCGCACCTCGGTACCGCCCTTCGCACCGATCGGGATGAGTGCGGCGAGTTCGGTGGCCGCGCCCGCATCCGGTGCCGTGAACAGGTACAGCCCCGCGACCACCTCCGCGGACTCGGTGAACGGACCGTCGGTGATCAGCGGCCGCCCGTCCGATCCGGAACGGACCGTGGTCGCCGTCGCGGGTGGCTGCAACGCGCCGCCACCGCGGATCGCCGCCCCGGCCCGCGCACCGAACCGCTCGTGCTCGGCCACCCCGGACTCCCATTCCGGGGTACCCGGTGCCACCGCCGTATCGGCCTGCTCCCACAGCAGGGCCGTCCACCAGTCGGCCCCCGGTTCACCGTGCGGCAGCCACTGCACCAGTGGCCGGAGTTCGACCGATCCGCCGGTGGCGGCGGGCAGTCGGCGAGCGAGATCTATCGCCTGGTCGAGATCGGCCACATCGAATACGTAGAACCCGCCCACCACCTCGGCGTTCTCGGCGAACGGGCCATCGGTGACCAGGGTCGTACCGCCGTCGCGGCGGACGGTGATCGACGTATACGGACGCGGATTCTCTACAGTTCTCGCCGAACGATTTCCGCAACGATCAGCCCCCGGCGAACGGGGGCATCACATCGACACGCGGGGTCAGCGTCGCGGTACTGTCCCGGGTCAGCTCGTCACCCATCAGGTACGCGCAGACGGCGAGCATCTTGTCCAGGCCGGGACCGTAGGTCTCGGTGAGCAGGGCACGGAGATCGGCGATCGTGGCGCCGGCGGGCAGGTCCAGGGTTTCGGTGGCCTTGCCGACCGCGTCGGCCACGGCCGCGAAGTAGCGGACCTCAACCACCTATCGCTCCCATCGTGCGTTCGGGCGGGACGAAGCCCTCGGCGTCGATACCGTGGCCCGCCCATTTCTGCCACATGGCACCGCGCCACAGCTGCGCCAGCTCCTCGTCGCTCGCCCCGGCACGCAGACTCGCCCGCAGATCGAACTCCTGATCACTGAACAGGCAGGAGCGCAGCATACCGTCGGCGGTGAGCCGGGTGCGGTCGCAGGTATCGCAGAATTTGCGGGTCACCGAGGCGATGATGCCGACCGTCTCGGGCCCGCCGTCCACCAGCCAGGTCTCCGCGGGCGCGGACGGATCGTCACGGCCGGCGGCGGTGAGCCGGAACCGGGTGCCGAGCACCTCGAGCAGTTCGGCCGCGGTCACCATATTCGCCCGCGCCCATTCGTGGTCGGCGTCCAGCGGCATCTCCTCGATGAACCGCAGTTCGCATCCTTCGTCCAGACACCAGCGCAGCAGGTCCGCGGCACCGTCCAGCGTCTGCCGCATGAGTACCGCGTTCACCTTCACCGGAGCCAGCCCGGCCGCCGCGGCGGCCCGGATACCCGACATCGCGGAGTCCAGCCGGTCGCGCCTGGTCAGCCGGGCGAAATCCGCCCGGTCCACGGTGTCCAGCGAGATATTGACCCGGCTCAGCCCGGCCGCCGCCAGATCGGCGGCGCGATGGCGCAGACCGACCCCGTTGGAGGTCATGGCCAGCGGTATCTGTGGCACGGCCGCATGACAGCCGGCCACGATCTCTTCGAGATCGCGGCGCATCAGCGGTTCCCCACCGGTGAACCGCACCTCGCGGATCCCCAGTTCGCGGACGGCCAGGGCGACCAGGCGGACGATCTCCGCCGCCGTGAGCAGTTCGTCGGCCGGGATCGCGGGCAGGCCTTCCTCGGGCATGCAGTAGGTGCAGCGCAGCGAGCACTTCTCTGTAATGGACACCCGCAGGTCCCGCGCGATCCGGCCGAACCGATCCACCAGCAGCGGCGTTTCCGGACGTCCATCGAGTGAGGGGCGCCCGGACCGCACAGTGGGGATCCCCATTTCGACCAGCGTCACGCCTCCATTATGTACGCCGGGTCCGCCGCTGTAGCGAGGCTCGGCGGTATCCGCCGGTACAGGGGCCGCCCGCCCGCGCGTCGCCGCCGGTACCGAGGGCGGCGATCGACCGGCACCCGCTACTAGTCTGGGCCTATGATCTCTCGGCCCGCCAGTCGTCCGATCCGGTCGGCGGACGACTATCGCGACACCATCGAACAGCTGTTACGACCGCTGGCCGCCCGGCCGGTGGAGTCCGTACCGGTGGCCGAGGCCCTCGGCCGGCAACTGGCCGAGGATCAGCACGCGCCGATCGATCTGCCGGTGTTCCGCAATTCCGCCATGGACGGTTACGCCGTCCGGTCACAGGATGTCGCGGTCACCCCGGTGACCCTGCCGCTGACCGGGGTGGTCGCCGCGGGTGATCCCGGCCGCGAAGCGCTGGCCCCCGGTACCGCCCGCAAGGTGATGACCGGCGCGCCGCTGCCCGCGGGGTCGGACTGTGTGGTCCCGGTGGAGGACACGACCGCCGATTCGAACTCGGTGCGGATCGAACGCGGCCGCTCGGCCGGCGAATTCGTCCGGGAGCCGGGCAGCGATATCCGGGCGGGTGCCGGACTGGTCACCGCCGCGACCATGCTCGCGCCGCGTCATATCGCCGCGCTGGCCGCCGCCGGGCTGGCCCGGGTCCCGGTCTTCACTCCCGTGCGCGCGGTCGTGATCAGCACCGGCAGCGAACTGGTGACGGCGGGCACCCCGCTGCGGCCGGGGCAGATCTACAACTCCAACGGGATCGCGCTGGCCGCGGCACTCACGGCCAACGGTGTCGAAGTCGCCGGCGTCGAACACTGCGGTGACGAGCCCGCGGATTTCCGCGGGCTGCTGTCCGCCGCGACCGCCGCCGCCGATCTGGTGATCACCACCGGTGGGGTGTCCAAAGGCGATTTCGAGGTCGTGCGGGAGGTCCTGATCCCGCTCGGCGGCGAATTCGGTTCGGTGGCCATGCAACCGGGCGGTCCCCAGGGGCTCACCGTCGTGGACGGGGTCCCGGTCCTCAGCTTCCCGGGCAACCCGGTGAGCGCGGTGGTGTCCTTCGAGGTACTGGCCCGCCCGATCCTGCGCCGACTCTCCGGGCTGGCGCCAGCACCCGAATACGAACTGCCGCTGCTGGGTGCGGTGCGCCGGTCGCCGGAAGGCCGTCGCCAGTTCTTGCGCGGCCGGCTGGTCTGGAACGGTTCGCGCCCGCACGCCGTGGAGGTGGTGTCGGGTCCCGGTTCCCATCTCGTCGCGAGTATGGCGGCCGCCGATGTCCTCATCGATATTCCGGCGGCGATCACCGAACTCCCGCCCGGCGCGACTGTGCGAGTGTGGACGTTATGAGTGAGTTGTCCCATGTGGATGCCGAAGGTCGCGCCCGCATGGTGGATGTGAGCGCCAAAGCCGATACCGCGCGGATCGCCGTCGCGGGCGGCGAACTGCGGACCACCGCCGAAGTGCTGGCGCTGGTGCGCGCCGACGATATGCCGAAGGCCGATGTGCTCGCCACCGCCCGGCTGGCCGGGATCGCCGGTGCGAAGAAGACCTCCGAACTGATCCCGCTGTGCCATCAGCTCGCGCTGTCCTCGGTGAAAGTGGAGTTCGGGTTCACCGAATCCGGGATCACCATCGAGGCCACGGCGAAGACGACCGGCCCCACCGGCGTGGAAATGGAAGCGCTCACCGCGGTGGCCGTGGCCGGGCTCACCTTGCACGACATGGTGAAAGCCGTGGATCCGGCCGCCGAACTGACCGGGGTGCGCCTGCTCAGCAAAGAAGGCGGCAAACGCGGCCATTGGACTCGCGCGGAGCAGACCCCCGATACCGGCAGCACTGCGTCCGAACCGCATTCCGGCCGCGGAGCGCACGGGCTCTCGCCCCGCAGCGATGCCGCCGGGACCGCGGTGGTGGTCGTGGCCTCCACCGGGGCGGCCGCCGGGACCCGCACCGATACCACCGGGCCGCGTCTGGTGTCGTGGCTGCGCGATCTCGGCTACACGGTGCGCGGGCCTCTCGTCTACGCCGACGCCGATATCGCCGACGGCCTGACCGACGCGTTGCATACGAACCCCGATCTGGTGGTGACCACCGGCGGTACCGGAGCCTCCCCCACCGACCGCACGCCCGAGGCCACCGCCGCCCGCCTGGACCGGGAACTGCCCGGGGTGGCCGAGGCGATCCGGCAGCGCGGCACCGCGAAGTTCCCGTTGGCCGCGCTCAGTCGCGGTATCGCCGGACTCGCCGGTCGCTCGGTGGTGGTGAACCTGCCCGGTTCCCCGGGCGGGGTGAAAGACGGTATCGCGGTGCTGGAACCGCTGCTGGCGCATCTGCTCGCCCAGGTGGCGGGCGGCGGCGCGCACGAGAACGACCGCCCCGGACACCCGCCGGGTGGGAATGCCGGAAACGAGAGCGCACATGCCTGACCTGTCCACCGGAACACCCGGCGGCGAGCCCGCCCGCGCCGCGGCCGATATCCGGCTCGCCGAGATCAGCGAACTCCCCTTGGACCCGGCCGCGGTCGACGCCGCCGTCCGCGGCACCCGCTACGGAGCGGTGGTGCTGTTCACCGGTGTGGTCCGCGACCACGACGGCGGGCAGGCGGTATCGGCACTCGAATACTCCGCGCATCCGCAGGCCGCCCGGTTCCTGCGCGAATGCTGCGCCTCGGTCGCCGAATCCAGCGGTCTGCCGGTGGCGGCCGTACACCGGATCGGCAACCTGGTGGTGGGCGATCTGGCGATCGTCACGGCCGTGGCCGCACCGCATCGCGCCGAAGCCTTCGCGGCCTGCTCCACCCTGGTCGACCGGATCAAGCACGAGGTGCCGATCTGGAAACGTCAGCTGTTCGCCGACGGACTCTCCGAATGGGTCAACGCCTGCGGCTGACCGTCGTCGGCCCCTCCGATATCGGGCACATAGCGCCAGACCGCCAGCATCTCCTGATCGTCGAGGAAACCCGGCCCGGTATGGACTGTCCCGCGCAACCGGTGCAGCACCGCGTCGGTGTCCAGGCCGGTACCGATGAGCACCAGCTCCGTACCCGCGCCCCGGGACCGGGATGCCGGTTCCAGCGTGATCGCGCGGCCCACCAGATGCACCAGGAACCGGCCCTGCCCGGGCACCGCGAAGGACACGAAACCCTTGGCCCGGAACAGTCCGGCGGGTGGGTCCTCCAGGAAATCGATCAGGCGGCGCGGATGCAGATCCGCGAGCTCGGTGAACGCCGCGCTGGTGTAGTCGTCGTGCAGATGCCGGTGAGCACCGCCCGGCTCGGTGGGACAGGAATCGTCCAGCAGTTCGTCGAAACTCAACTGTTCGCCGATACGCGGTTCGCCGCGGCGCCGCGGATCGAACAGCAGGCCCGGATCGATACGCCCGCGCGTGGTCGCGTACACCGGTGCGCCCCCGGTCAGTTCGGTGATCTCGGCCCGTAATGCGGCCAGTCGCACCGAATCCACCCGATCGGCCTTGTTCACCACCACCAGATCCGCCAAACGGAGATGGCTCGCCAGCTCCGGATGCCGCTCCCGGCTGCTCGCGAACTCGCCCGCGTCGACCACCTCGAGCAGCCCGCCGTACCGGATCCGGGCATTCTCGCTGCCCACCACCATCCGCACCAGATTGCGAGGTTCGGCCAGCCCGCTGGCCTCCACCACGATCACATCGATACCGGCACGGGGTTCGGTCAGCCGGGTGAACAGGTCGTCGAGCTCGGAGACATCCACCGCACAGCACACACAGCCGTTGCCCAGCGACACCATCGCGTCGACCTGTCCGGCCACCAGCATGGCGTCGATGTTCACGGCCCCGAAATCGTTGACCACCACCCCGATCCTGGTGCCCCGGTTGTTGCGCAGCAGATCGTTGAGCAGGGTGGTCTTCCCGGCACCCAGGAACCCGGCCACGATCACCACAGGAATCCGCTCAGCCACCGCGCAATAGTATCGGCGCTGTATACCTGGCGCCGCCTGCGGCGGCGCGGGTTGCGGGCCCCGAGGTCCCGCGTTTCCGCGCCCGGGACTCGCGCCTGCGGCGCATGCGCTCCGGGCGCGGAAACGCGGGACGGCCCGCAACCTTTGTGGGCCTCGTAAGACAGTGAGGATGGGTGTGGCC
>JABFXT010000327.1 GCA_013361595.1 Nocardia sp.
GATCTGCCCCGCGGCCCGGTGGAGCGGGTCGCCGACGAGATGGCGGCCGCATCGCTGGCGGGGGCCGCGACGCTGGCCGGGCTGGGTCGCGCCGGTGACGTCCCGGACGCCCTCATGCTGGGTGCCCCGAAGGCCGCGCGGGCGGGCCGGGAGGTGTTCGCCGCGACCGTCTCGACCGCGATGGCCGGCGCGGGCGTACTCACTCTGCATCCCGCCGCCTGGCGGCGGCTGGACCGGCTGACCGCACTGGTCGTCGACGGCGACGCACTGGCCACGTCCGGGCGGGTGGTACTCGAGGTGGAGACGGTCGACGACGGACCCCCGGCCGCCCGGATCTGGAGCACCGCGCAACGGTTGCTCTGGGAGTCCGGCACGGCGGCGGAACCGGGAACCGACCACGGGCCTCGGCTGGTGCACGCCGGTTCCGGTGCGGCCGATCGCGGCGCCACCACCCGTCCGGTCTGGCGTGAACTACGCGACGGTGACCGGGTCCTCGGCCGCGTGCTGGTGGGACGGGAGCTCGATCCCCGCGCCCACGACGTGCTCGGCACGGCGCGGCGGGCGGGCTTGCGTGTCGTCCTGGCCGCGCACCGGGATGCGAGCGAACTACGCAGTCTCGCCGACGAATTCGTATCGGCCCGGACCTCGATCAGCGCGCACGTCCACCGGCTCCAGGAGCAGGGGCATGTGGTGGCGGTCCTCGCCACCCGCGCCCACAAGGCACTCGACCACGCCGATGTGGCCGTGGGCATCATCGGCTGCGAAGGCGGCGGAATCCATGTGCCCTGGTCGGCCGATCTGCTGTGCCGCGACCTCGGCCAGGTCCAGCGCACGCTCGGCGCGGTGGGTCCCGCCCGGCAGGTCAGCGAACGCGGCCGGACCCTCGCGTTGTCGGCGTGCAGTCTCACCGGGTTGCTGCTCGCGGCCGCTCCGGACGCCCGCTCGCGGACCGCCCCGATGATCGCCGCGAACTTCGCCGGCTTGTTGAACGGCGGGTGGACGGGAGTGCACGCGGTCCGGGCACAGCCCACCACCGCGCACGCGCCGCTGCTGCCGTGGCACGCGCTGGAGCCGGACGAGGTGCTGGCCCGGCTTCCCGAACCGGTGCCACCGCACGAGCGGGCGACCGAAGAGTCCGGTTCGGCGGGTCCGGTGACGGTCCGGGTAGCGGCGCTGACCGATTTCCTCGGCCATATGCGCCGGGAACTGGCCGACCCGCTGACTCCGGTGCTGGGTGTCGGGGCCGCGGCGACCGCGATTCTCGGCTCCCCCTCCGATGCCGTCCTGCTGTCGTCGGTGCTGACCGTCAACGCGATGATCTCCGCACGGCAGCGTCAGGCCGCCGAGAGCGAGCTGTCCGGCCTCATCGAGGGTGAGCGGTTGTCCGGCCGGGTGATCGGCCGCGCCGATATCGAGACCGAGGACCCGGCCGCCACCGACCTCCCGGCCGACGGCCTGCGGGTCGGCGACGTGTTCGCGGTGCGCGCCGGCGAGGTGGTGCCCGCGGCTGCCCGCCTGCTGCGCGCCGACGATCTCGAGATGGACGAGTCCGGGCTCACCGGTGAATCGGTGACAGTGCCCAAACAGGTCGAGGCCACCCCGGGCGCCGCTCTCGGCGACCGCGCCTGCATGGTGTTCGAAGGCACGACGGTGGTGAGCGGGTCGGCGGTGGCCGTCGTGGTGGCCGTCGGTGCCGACACCCAGGCCGGGCGCGCGACCGCGGGTGCGGTGCCGCCGGAGAAAGGCGGAGTACAGGCGCAGTTGCGCGCGCTGACCGATCGAGCGTTACCGCTCACCCTCACCGGCGGTGCGATCGTGACCGCCCTCGGTGGGCTGCGTGGCCGCGCCCTGCGGGCGGCGATCGCCGACGGGGTGGGTGTCGCGGTCGCCGCGGTGCCCGAGGGGCTACCGCTGGTCGCCACGGTGGCCCAGCTGGCGGCGGCACGGCGGCTGTCCCGCTACGGGGTGCTGGTCCGCGCCAATCGCGCGGTCGAGGCGCTCGGCCGGGTCGACACGCTGTGCTTCGACAAGACCGGCACTCTCACCGAGGGCCGGCTGCGGCTCACCGCACTCGCCGATCTGGACGAGCAGTGGGAACCCGGCAGTGCGGACGCCGCCGCCCGGCGGCTGCTGCGGGCGGCTTCCCGCGCCTGCCCCGATCCGGACAACGGCCCGGTCCTGCACGCCACGGACCGGGCGGTCCTCGACGCGGCCGCCGAGACGCTCGGTGCCGACGCACACGAATGGGATCCGGTCGACGAGATACCGTTCGAATCCAACCGGGGCTACGCGGCGGTTTTCGGTCGTACCGCGCACAAGCTGCGTCTGGTGGTCAAGGGCGCACCGGAGGTCGTGCTCCCCAGGTGCACGCGTATCCGGGGCGGATCTTCCGGCAAGAGCGATCGGTCGTTCACCGGCCGGCAGCGCGAACGGGCCGACGCCACCGTCCACGCACTCGCCGAACAGGGGCTGCGGGTGCTGGTGGTGGCCCGGCGCGATCTGTCCGATCCACCCGAGGATGTCGAGGAGGTGGTGGAGGGATTGTCGCTGCTCGGATTCCTGGGGATCGCCGATACGCCCCGGCCTCAGACGCCCTATCTGGTCCACGCGCTGGAGGACAACGGAGTCGGGGTGCGGATGATCACCGGCGACCATCCGGTGACGGCCGCTGCGGTGGCCCGGCAGCTGGGCATCACCGTCGACACGGTGACCACCGGCGCCGATCTGGACGAACTCGACGATACCGCGCAGACCGAACTCATCGAACGCAGTACCGTTTTCGCCCGGGTCGACCCCGAGCAGAAGGTGCGCATAGTGGCCGCGCTCCGGCGGACCGGGCATGTGGTGGGGATGACCGGTGACGGTAGCAACGACGCCGCCGCGATCCGTACCGCCGATATCGGGATCGGGATCGCGGCCCACGGCTCGGCCGCCGCGCGCAATGCCGCCGATCTCGTACTGACCGAACCGGATCCGCGAGCATTGCTGCATGCGCTGGTGGAGGGCCGCAGCATGTGGCAGCGGGTCGCCGATGCGGTGGCCGTGCTGGTGGGCGGTAATGCGGGCGAGGTGGCGTTCACCCTGTTCGGTACGGCGGTCGGCGGGCGTGCTCCGCTGCGGACACGCCAGTTCCTGCTGGTGAACCTGCTCACCGATATGTTCCCCGCGCTGGCTCTGGCGCTGGCCGGTGACCAGGAGACACCCGACACCGAAGACGATTCACAATGGGTCGAGCAGCGGGCGCGTCAGCTCGCCGATATCCCACCGGCGCACCTGGGTGCCGATCTGCTGCGCACCATCGGGATTCGCGGGGTCGCCACGGCGACCGGGGCATCCGTGGCCTGGATGGCCGGCCGCTACACCGGGACCCGGCGCCGCGCCGACACCATCGGATTGGTGGCACTGATCGGCACGCAACTCGGCCAGACCCTCGTCGCGGGGTACCGCAGCCCGC
>JABFXT010000024.1 GCA_013361595.1 Nocardia sp.
TCGCGCCTGCGGCGCATGCGCTTCGAGGCCTGACCGGCGAGACGGGCCTCAACCTTTGAGGTGTCTCGTAAAACTCGACGCAGGCGGTGGCGTTGGCATGCGGGTGTTGTGGTTGGGGGTGCTGTTGCCGGTGAGGTGAGTGTGGTGTTCGGTTCGGGGTGGGTCGCGCGGCGGGGGAGCGAGGTTATGCGGTGTGGACTGCGTTCCAGCCGGTGACGTCCTGCGGTTTGCGGGGGCCGGGGCCGGTGTAGATCGCTGCCGGGCGGACCAGTTTGCCCAGTTTCTTCTGTTCCATGATGTGTGCGCACCAGCCTGCGGTGCGGCCGCAGGTGAACATGGCGGGCATCATATGGGCCGGTACCTCGGCGAAATCCAGGATCACCGCCGCCCAGAATTCGACATTGGTCTCGATGGCGCGGTCGGGCCGGCGTTCGCGGAGTTCGGCCAGGGCTGCCTGTTCGAGGGCGGCGGCCACCTCGTAGCGGGGTGCATCCAGGCGGGCGGCGGTATCGCGCAGGACCCGGGCCCGCGGATCCTGCGCGCGGTACACGCGGTGGCCGAAGCCCATCAGCTTTTCCTTGCGGTCCAGGATTCCCTTGACCAGGGCGCGGGCGTCGCCGGTGCGTTCCACTTCTTCGATCATGGGCAGGACCCGGGCGGGTGCGCCGCCGTGCAGGGGCCCGGACATGGCGCCGATGGCTCCTGAGAGCGAGGCGGCGACGTCGGCACCCGTCGAGGCGATGACGCGGGCGGTGAAGGTGGAGGCGTTCATACCGTGTTCGGCCGCCGACACCCAGTAGGCGTCGATGGCTTCGGTGTGCCGCGGGTCGGGGTCGCCCTTCCAGCGGGTCATGAACCGGTCGGTGACCGTGGTGCATTCGTCGATCCGTCGTTGCGGAACCGCGGGCTGGTAGATACCGCGGGCGGATTGCGCCACATAGGAAAGAGCCATCACCGAGGCGCGGGCCAGGTTCTCCCGGGCGGTCGCGTCGTCGATGTCCAGCAGCGGTTGATAGCCCCAGATGGGAGCGAGCATCGCCAGCCCGGCCTGTACGTCGACGCGGACGTCGCCGGTGTGCACGGGGAGCGGGAAGGGTTCGGCCGGGGGTAGGCCGTGGCCGAATTCGCCGTCGACGAGGAGGGCCCAGACATCGCCGAAGGTGACCCGGTTGCCGACCAGGTCCTCGATGTCCACGCCGCGGTAGCGCAGCGCGCCGCCGTCCTTGTCCGGTTCGGCGATCTCGGTGGTGAACGCGACCACCCCCTCGAGACCGCTGACGAAGTCGTCCGGCACCTCGCCGGACCCCGATACCGCGGAATTGGTGGTCATACGCGACTCTCCTTTCACCAGAACTCTAGCGCCGACCTACTCGGGAGTAACGTCTGGCCCATGTCCGATGTGGAGGAGACCGGCGCCGATCTCGGGGCGATGCGCGCCGAATACGGTGTGTCGCATCCGGGTTCGCGCGACTCCGGTCCGTTGCTGGGAGTTCACGACACGGAACTCGACGAAGTGTCGGTGGCCGGGGGGTGGGAGCCGCTACTGCGGTTGTGGATAGAACAGGCGACCGTCGCCGAGATCGCCGAACCCAACGCCATGGTGCTGGGGACCGTCGCGGGGACCGGCCCGGCTGTCCGGCCGGTGACCCGTACGGTGCTCTGCAAGGGCTTGTCGCCGGAGGGTGTCGTCTTCTATACGAACTACGACTCCGCCAAGGGGGCCCAGCTGGCGGCGTCGCCCTTTGCGTCGGCGACCTTCCTGTGGCCACAGCTGGCCCGGCAGGCGCATGTGCGCGGCCGGGTGGAACGGGTATCGGCCGAGGTGACCGAACGATACTGGCGGTCGCGGCCCCGGGAATCCCAGCTCGGCGCGTGGGCTTCACGGCAGTCCGAACCGATCGGCTCCCGCGCGGAGTTGGACCGGCAGCTGGAACGAACCGTGGACCGTTTCGCCGCGGTCACCGAGATCCCGGTACCACCGCACTGGGGTGGCTACCAGCTGCGGCCGGACGAAGTGGAGTTCTGGCAGGGGCAGCGGGGGCGGCTGCACAACCGGATCGTGGTCCGGATCGGTGACGCCGGGATGACGGTACACCGGCTCCAGCCGTGACCGTGTCAGCCGCCCTCCGCCGCAGTTCGCGCCGCATGTTCAGGCCCGTTACATGCCGGTCGGTGATGTTCGGCACGGTTTCGCGGCGAGGGTTGTGGGTACGTTCTGCAAGCGGTGCTGATCGACGATTCCCCGTATTACTCACACGGACGTCGTCCACAACCGGCGGGTTTCGTTTCCCGCGGGCAATTCCCCCGGTCACAGCGCTGTCGGCCGGTAGGTGAACCGCTGAATCCCACGCCCGCGCGGGCCGATTGTGAGATCTACGCGCGGGTACCCTCCCCACCGGTCCCGCCGGAGCAAGGACTAGCGTCTACCGGTAACGCACCGTGTGTCGTCCGCACGCGATGCCGTCGGTCATAAGCCTGAGAGGGAACCTTCCGTGCCCGAGAATCACATCAATGACGCCAAACCGGTTCTCACCTATCCCGGTGGCGAATACCCAATGACGATCGCCGAGGCCGCCGAAGGAAACGACGGTATCGACCTCGGCAAGCTGCTGGCGAGCACGGGATATACGACCTATGACCCGGGTTTCGTCAACACCGCGTCGACCAAATCGGCCATCACCTATATCGACGGTGAAGAAGGTATTCTGCGCTACCGGGGTTACCCGATCGAGCAGCTCGCGGACAACTCGACTTTCATCGAGGTCAGCTATCTGCTCATCTACGGCGAACTACCCACCCAGGATCAGCTCGAGGATTTCACCGACAAGATCCGCCGGCACACCCTGCTGCACGAGGATCTGAAGCGCTTCTTCGACGGCTTCCCGCGTAACGCGCACCCCATGCCCGTGCTCTCCTCTGCGGTCAACGCGCTGTCGGCCTACTACCAGGATTCGCTGGACCCCCGCGACCCCGAACAGGTCGAACTGTCCACCATCCGGCTGCTGGCCAAACTGCCCACCATCGCCGCGTACTCGTACAAGAAGTCGGTGGGCCAGCCGTTCCTCTACCCCGACAACTCGCTGTCGCTGGTGGAGAACTTCCTGCGGATGACCTTCGGTTTCCCGGCCGAGCCGTACCAGGTCGACCCCGAGATCGCTTCCGCCCTCGACATGCTGCTGATCCTGCACGCCGACCACGAGCAGAACTGCTCCACCTCCACGGTCCGGCTGGTCGGCTCCTCGGACGCCAACCTGTTCACCTCGGTATCCGGCGGTATCAACGCGCTGTGGGGCCCGCTGCACGGTGGCGCCAACCAGGCGGTACTGGAGATGCTGGACGGCATCCTCGCCGACGGTGGCGACGTGAAGGAATTCATCCGCAAGGTCAAGGCCAAGGAAGACGGCGTGAAGCTCATGGGCTTCGGGCATCGCGTCTACCGCAACTACGACCCG
>JABFXT010000526.1 GCA_013361595.1 Nocardia sp.
CGGCCCGTGCCTCGGTGATCGCCGCGGCCAGCATCGCGCCGCCCGACGGCAGCGCGCCCATGAGCCGGCCCCGGGCCGCCACCAGCGCGCAGGCATCCGCCGCCGACCACAGGCCCGCCAGATGGGCCGCGGCCAGTTCGCCGATCGAGTGTCCGGCGAGCAGATCCGGCGTGATACCGAAGGATTCGACGAGCCGGAACAGCGCGACCTCGTAGGCGAACAGGGCCGGCTGGGTGAACTCCGTCCGATTCAGCAGGTCCGCCGAATCGGCGGCGAACATCAGCGCCCGCAGCGAGCGCCCGAGGATCGGGTCGAAATGCCCGCACATCTCGTCCAGCGCCGCGGCGAACACCGGGAAGGCACCGTAGAGCTCCCGGCCCATCCCGGCCCGCTGCGCGCCCTGGCCGGTGCACAGGAAAGCCGTACGACCGGGTTTCGGTTCCGCCGCGTCCACCGCGCCCGCCCCCGAGGCCAGATCGGCCAGTCCCGCCAGCAGTTGCTCTCGATCGGCGCCGACCACCGCACCGCGGCGATCCCACCGGGTCCGGTTGCCGGCCAAGGTGGCCGCGACGCTCCACAGATCGGCGGTGGGCCGGCCGAGCAGATGGTGCCGCAGCCGATCGGCCTGCGCGCGCAACGCGTCGTCGGTACGCGCCGAGATCAGCAACGGCACCACGGCGGTATCGACGGCCGGATCGGCCGGCCGAGTCTGCTCGCCGGTCGGTTCCACCGGCGCTTCTTCGATGATGACGTGCGCGTTCGTACCGCTGATCCCGAACGACGACACCCCGGCCCGGCGCGCCCGGCCGGGGACCGCGGGCCACACCTCGGCCTCGGTCAGCACCCGTACCTCACCGGCCCACCAGTCGACATGCGGTGACAACTCGTCCGCGTGCAGTGATTTCGGCAGCAGCTGATGCCGCAACGCCTGGACGACCTTGATCACACCCCCGACGCCCGAGGCCGCCTGCGAATGCCCGATATTCGATTTCAGTGAGCCGATCCGCAGCGGCCGGCCTCCGCGTCCCTGCCCATAGGCGGCGAGCAGCGCCTGGGCTTCGATCGGATCGCCGAGCGCGGTACCCGTCCCGTGTGCCTCCACCGCGTCCACATCGACCGGCCGCAGGCCGGCATCGGCCAGGGCCGACGCGAGTACCCGCTCCTGTGAGAGACCGTTCGGGGCGGTCAGACCGTTGCTGGCACCGTCCTGGTTCACCGCCGAACCGCGCACGATGCCCAGCACGGTATGTCCGGCGCGGCGCGCGTCCGACAGCCGCTCCAGCACCACCACTCCCACACCGTCGGCCCAGGCCACACCGTCGGCGGCGGCCGAGAACGATTTGCACCTGCCGTCCGGGGCCAGGCCGCGCTGCCGCGAGAAGTCCAGGTACAGCGTGGGCGTCGCCATCACGGTCACCCCACCGGCCAGCACCAGTGACGTCTCGCCCTTGCGCAACGCCTGACAGGCCAGGTGGATCGCCACCAGCGAGGACGAACAGGCGGTATCCACGGTCACCGCCGGGCCTTCCAGCCCGAGCGAATACGACACCCGCCCGGAGGCCACACTGGCCGCCGAACCGATGGACACATAGCCCTCCGCGGCGGGCCCCGACTCCTTGGCGATGGTTCCGTAGTCCTGGTAGGCCACGCCGGTGATCACCCCGGTATCGCTACCGCGCAGCGATACCGGATCGATTCCCGCGTGCTCGAGTGCCTCCCAGGAGACTTCGAGCAACAACCGCTGCTGCGGGTCCATCGCCACCGCTTCGCGCGGGCTGATCCCGAAGAACCCGGCATCGAAATCGCCCGCTCGGTCGAGGAATCCGCCCTCTCGGGTGTAGACCTTCCCGAACTTGTCCGGGTCCGGGTCGAACAGTCCCGTCAGATCCCAGCCCCGGTCGGTGGGGAAACCGGATACCGCGTCGGTACCGGTGGCGACGAGATCCCAGAGGTCGGCCGGGGATTCGACCCCGCCCGGGTACCGGCAACCCATCCCGACGATCGCGATCGGCTCGTCGAGTTTCTCCCGCAATTTCGCCAGGTCGTCACGAGTCGTCATGAGCTCGACAGTGACCTTTTTCAGATACTCCAACGTCCGGTCGGAAGAGCCACCGGTGCCTTTGTCCATGTACCACATCCACAAAACTCGAAAAGGGGTTGCCAGGAAGCCCGGGCCGGATGGAGGTCCGGTTTCCAGGAAAATCTCTCGTGCAGTTGTGACAGATTCCCACTACCCCAGCATTTTTAAATACGGAGTAAAGTCCTGCCATTCGTACGGTCGACCGTTCCGGCTCCACTGCCGGAGCGGTCTCCTCGAGTTCTTCTCGTCCTGCCGGCGAGCGGCGAGTATCTCAGCCGTGCAGGACCGGACGTATTCGGCGTATTCGCGTGCGGTGCACGGTTCGTCCAGTTTCCCGCACATACCGTGAACCGTCGATGACGGCTACGCGAAATCCATTGCCCGTTCGTTTCGTCCGGGTAAACAGATCAGCGGCTACACCATCGAATTCACGCGCATAACTCGCGGCCACCAGAACCACATTCCCGTCCCAACAACGAAACCACTTCTCGATCGAAATCCCCGGCACCGGAGAATCCGCGAGTCGGCCGACGGGATCCATCGGCTGCGCAATCACAATGCCATCGCGCTCGAATTCCCGCAACCAGCCCGCTACCGGAAACCGGCCCTTCCTCCGAACGACACTGCTGCGCAATGTAAAAGAATTTTCGCGGACACCGATTCGCGCCGCGCCGCCCGAACGAGCGCGGACCCCGGCGCGCCCCGCCGGAACCACTACCGCCCCCGGCTGTTCACCCGCGGACCGTATTCGCGGCCTACGGACCGCCACCACCGTCACCGGACCCGACCGGATGATCGGATCCGTCACCTCGACATCACGCTCGAACTCTCCACATCGCACACATCTGAAAACCGACCGATTAACCCGGTCACTGATGAGTGTGGCAGAGCGCGCGAGGATTTGCAGCTCGGACCCCGGCACCACATCCCCGGAGGACATCCCATCGACCCCGGAAGCCATCCCGACCTGCGCATTCCGCCTCACCGCGGGCCGATCGGCGGCGATCGAGCCCGGCCGGAGACCGGCCCCGAGCGGCGGGCGATACGTATTCCGGGCGGATGGCACCGGATCGGAATCGGCCGCCCGCTCATACCGCGCCCGCGCCCGCGCCCGGGCCCGCGACGCGACTCCGGCGGCCCGGCAGCCGAATCGCCGAGCTCCGGTCGTCGGCCGCACGCCACGGACGGATCGACTGTGGTATTGCCACTCGCGCGCGGTAGCGACCGCGGTCGTCTCACTGGTCATACTGCTCCTTCGGCGGGTCGTCCCTCACACGCCACCAAAGACAATTTCGCTGATCGTATCGGCCTTCCCCCTGCTGGTTATGGGTGCGCATGAGATGTGTCGCACGGCGCCGGACCGAGCGCACT
>JABFXT010000059.1 GCA_013361595.1 Nocardia sp.
ATCCGGGCGAAGTCGAACGGTTCCGCGTCGAGTCGGTAACAATTGAGCGGCGGAAAAGCCGATTCGCCTGGCAATATGGGTTTCATGACCCCGCCCAGCGACGATCTCGACGTTCCCCGGCGCTCCGCCGGGCAACAGCGCAGGCCGCTGGGCGACCCCGCGACGCGCTGGTCCGAGCGGGCCGACCGGGCCGAAGCCGCGATCGTATCCCGCCATCTGCGGCCGGTCTGGTTGCTGCCGGGTACCGCGCTGGGCGTGGTGGGCTGGCCGTCGATCCGGCGTGAGCGGTTCTTCGCCACCTGGCACTACTGGTGGCAGGCCCACCTCATCGACTGTGCCGTCGACGCCGCGAACCGGGCGCCGACCATCGAACGCCGCAAGCGGGTGGCCACCCTGGTCCGTTCCCACCGGCTCCGCAATATCTCCGGTTGGACCAACCGCTACTACGACGATATGGCCTGGCTGGCCATCGCCTTGGAACGTGCGGCCCGCATCCACGACAACAAGGAGGCCGTGGGGGCCCTCGGCCCGCTGGAGCAGAAGCTCTACACGGCGTGGGACCCGGCCGTCGGCGGTGGGATCCCGTGGCGGGTCGGGGCGGATTTCTACAACGCGCCGGCGAACGGGCCGGCGGGTATCGCGCTGGCTCGGCTCGGACGCTTCGATCGGGCGGTCGAGACGGCGGCCTGGATCGACCGGACGTTGCGCGATCCGGAGACCGGACTGATCTTCGACGGGATCCATCTGCCCGCCCGCGATCTGGAACGACCGATCTACAGCTACTGCCAGGGCGTGGTGCTCGGCTTGGAGACCGAGCTCGCGGTGCACACCGGTGATTACGAGCATCTCGACCGCGTGCACCGGCTGCTGGACGCGGTGGAAGATCATCTGACCGTCGAAGGTGTGGTGCGCGGCGGGACCGGTGGCGACGGCGGGCTGTTCAACGGGATCCTCATCCGGTATCTCGCGCTGGTCGCGCTCATGCTGCCCGGGAACGAACACGAACAACTCGCCGATCGGCGTACGGCGGCGCGGATCGTCAAGGAGTCGGCGGCCGCGGCGTGGGAGAACCGGCTCGATCTCGAGGGCGAACCGCTGTTCGGCCACGACTGGACCGTCTCCGCGCAGCTGCCCAGCGGCAGCGGCGGCGCCGGTGGGCTCACCGCCGGTGGCGCGGTCAGTTCCTCACGGATACCCGAACGCGATCTATCGGTACAGCTCTCGGGCTGGATGCTCATGGAAGCCGCCCATATGGTCACGGCGGCCGGGCTGTAGTTCGCGGCGGTCGGGCACGGTGCCGTGGTGGGGGCCCGGCCGGCCGAGCCCGGGCAGCGGCATGGTGTCGGCATCGGCGTCGGCGGCATCGAGGTCGAAGTCCTCGACCGGCTGCGACATCTCCTGCCGGTACTGGCGGATACCGATGATCGTGCCCACGATCAGGCACACCACCAGCGACCCGATCACGATCGGCATGAGCCAGGAGATCTGCTGGATGAAGCCGCCCGCGTAGTAACCCATCAACAGCAGCACCGGCGCCCAGATGATCGCGCCGACCGTGCTGGCGACGGTGTAGCGGCGATGGTCCATTCCGGCGGCGCCGGCCACCATCGGGCACAGCGTGCGCACCCAGGGGATCCACCGGGCGATCAGTACGGCCACGAACCCGTGCCGCTCGAGCAATTCGGCGACGCGGGTCAGATTGTGGGTGTTGATATAGCGCCCGTTCTTCCGGGCGACGAGTCGGTGGCCCGTCCGTCGCCCGACCGTATAACCCACCTGGTTACCGGCGACGGCGGCGACCATGGCACCCACCGCCAGTAACCACACCTGGGTTTCCCCGCTGGCATGCGAGGCCATCACGATTCCCGCTGTGAGCAGCATCGAATCGCCGGGCAGGAAGAGCCCGAGAATGAACGCGCATTCCAGGAAGACGAAGGTGAGGACGACCGTCCAGACCAGCGCCGGTCCGGCCGAGATCAGGGGTTCGAAGCTGCCCATCGCATGGGGCATGGCCTGGGCGCTCACTACTTACCGAACAGGGGAATCGTTTGCGCCGACCGGTCCGGTGTTCGGCACCACCGGCAGGGGCATGGTGCTGTCGACCTGGCCGGGCAGATCCATGGCCGGGAGTTCCGCGGTCGAGGTGAGCCGGCCACCGGTTTCGGGGGCCGCGGCCTTGCGCCCGAGCAGCTTCTTCGCGATGGCGCTGATGCCCGGCAGGATCGAGATGAACACGATGAGCAGGAAGATGGCTTCGACGTGGTCGCGGATGAAGGCCACATTGCCGAGGAAGTAACCGAGAACGGTCACACCGCCGCCCCAGGCGATCGCGCCGACGATATCGAACGCGACGTAGCGCCGATAACTCATTTTGGAGACCCCGGCCAGAACCGGCATGAAAGTCCGGACGATCGGGACGAAACGGGCCAAGATGATCGTTTTGGGGCCGTGCTTCTCGAAGAATTCGTGTGTTTCGGTGACGTAGCTCTTCTTGAAGAAGCGCGTGTCCTCTTTGTTGAACAATGCGGGACCGATGGCCCGGCCGATCCAGTATCCGCACTGGTCACCGGCGAATGCGATGAAGACGACCGCCGGAACCAGCACCCAGATCGATACCGGGGGATTGGGTTGCGCGGCCAGCAGTCCGCCCGTGAACAGCAGCGAATCGCCGGGAAGCAGCGGGAACAGCAGACCGGTCTCGATGAAGACGATGACCATGATGGCCGGTAGTACCGCGTTCTTCAGCCAGGTCTCGGTCAACAGGTGCATCGGGTCGAGCAGTTCGGTCAGAGCCAGATTGCTCGTCACCGCGTCGGTAGCTGCCAGCGCAATCACCCGGCCCACAGTACCGGTTACATCGACCGCTGTAGGGTGCGGCGGCGCAAACAATCCCCTTATACCGGATGAAACCTGCCTGCCTTAGGGTATGTGCAGAAACAGACAATCCCACGTCTGCCGCACAACACGGAGGTCTTCACAGTGCCGATCGCGACTCCGGAGGTCTACGCCGAGATGCTCGGTCAGGCCAAGGCGAACTCTTTCGCCTTCCCGGCCATCAACTGCACATCATCGGAGACGATCAACGCGGCGATCAAGGGTTTCGCCGAGGCGGGCAGTGACGGGATCATCCAGTTCTCCACCGGTGGCGCGGAATTCGGTTCCGGCCTGGGGGTGAAGGATATGGTCACCGGCGCGGTCGCGCTGGCCGAGTTCGCCCATGTGGTGGCCGCGAAATACGGCGTCACCATCGCGCTGCACACCGACCACTGCCCGAAGGACAAACTCGACGGGTTCGTCCGCCCGCTGCTCGCCGTCTCGCAGGAACGCGTCGACGCGGGACAGAACCCGCTGTTCCAGTCGCATATGTGGGACGGTTCGGCCGTTCCGATCGACGAGAATCTCTCGATCGCCCAGGAACTGCTCTCCGCCGCTGCCGCCGCCAAGATCATCCTCGAGGTCGAGATCGGCGTCGTCGGTGGTGAAGAGGACGGTGTCGAGGCCGAGATCAACGAGAAGCTCTACACCTCGCCCGCCGATTTCGAGAAGACCATCGACGCGCTCGGCGCCGGCGAGAAGGGCAAGTACCTGCTCGCCGCCACCTTCGGCAATGTGCACGGTGTGTACAAGCCGGGCAATGTGGTTCTCAAGCCCGAGGTGCTGGCCGAGGGACAGCGTGTCGCCGCCGCCAAACTCGGCCTCGCAAACGACGCGCAGCCGTTCGATTTCGTATTCCACGGCGGTTCCGGTTCGCTGAAATCGGAGATCGACGATTCACTGCGGTACGGCGTGGTGAAGATGAACGTCGACACCGACACCCAGTACGCCTTCACCCGGCCCGTCGCCGCCCATATGTTCAGCAACTACGACGGTGTGCTGAAGATCGACGGCGAGGTCGGCAACAAGAAGGCCTACGATCCGCGCAGCTACCTGAAGAAGGCCGAGCAGTCGATGGCCGATCGGGTGGTGCAGGCGTGCAACGACCTGCGGTCCGCGGGGCGTTCCATCAGTGCCTGATCGCTTCTCACCGCTCGTAGCCGGATGACTCTCGATCTCCGCGTGCTGGGCCCGGTGCGGTTACTGGTCGGCGGTGAGCCGGTGCCGGTCGGCGGGCCCAAACCACGGGCGCTGCTGGCCGCGCTCGCGGTGAACCGCCGCCGGGCCGTGTCCTCGTCCGCCCTGGCCGATATGGTCTGGAACGAGGAGCCGCCGGACGCGTATGCGGCGAGTTTGCAGGTATTCGTATCGAATATCCGCAAGGCGCTCCGCAATTCCGGCGTCGACCCGGCGGGTGTGCTGCGCACGGAATCCTCGGGATATCGGCTCGAGATCGCCGATGACGCATGCGACCTGGGCCGGTTCGAAGCCGCCCGGGACGCCGGCACCCGGGCCTCGGGTGCCGGCGATCACGCGTCCGCGTCCCATCTGTTCTCGACCGCCCTGCGCGAGTGGAACGGGCGGGCCCTGTCCGATCTCACCGGACACGGCATCGCCGACCGCTTCGCCACCGCGATGGAGGAGGAACGGCTGCTGGCGGTTTCGGCGCGGTTCGACGCGGAGATCGCCTGTGGCCGGGCCGCCGCGGTGATCGGCGAACTGGTCGCGCTCACCAACGAGCATCCCTTGCGGGAACCGCTCTGGGGTCAGCTCGTCACCGCCCTGTACCTGTCCGAACGGCATGCCGACGCGCTGGAAGCGTGCCGGCGGGTGCGCGCGGTACTGGCCGCCGAACTCGGTATCGATCCCGGGCCCGCGCTGGTCGAACTGGAGCGGCGGGTGCTGCGCCAGGAGCCGCTGAGCACGGTCGAGATGAAGAACGTGGAGCGGATGGCGGCCGCGATGACCGATACGGTCACCGAGGTGCCGCGGACCGTACGCAGCGGTCAGCTGCGATTACCGGACGGGCGGACCGTGTTGGTCGCGCACGGCAGCTTCCGGATCGGCCGGATGACCGACAATGATCTGATCCTCGACGATCCGAAGGTCAGCCGGTATCACGCCCAGATAAAACTGGGCCGGGCCGGCCTGCTGATCGAGGACCTGGATTCGGCCAACGGCGTCTTCGTCAACGAGGAGCCGATCGATTCGGCGCTGCTGGCGGAGGGCGATTCGATCCGGATCGGCGGCACCGTCCTGGGTTTCCAGGCGGTCCGCTGACACCTCAGCCGAGGATGTCGTGGCGGACGATGGTCTCGTCGCGGCCCGGGCCCACCCCGATGCAGGAGATCCGGGCACCCGACAGTTCCTCGAGCCGGTGCACGTAGGCCTGCGCGTTGGCGGGCAGTTCCTCGAAGGTACGCGCCCCGGAGATGTCCTCCCACCAGCCCGGCATCTCCTCGAAGATCGGCTTGGCGTGATGGAACCCGGTCTGGGTGGTCGGCATCTGCTCGACCCGTTCGCCGTCCACTTCGTAGGCCACGCAGATCGGCACCCGATCGAGGCTCGAGAGCACGTCGAGTTTGGTGAGGAAATAGTCGGTGATGCCGTTGACCCGGGTGGCGTAGCGGGCGATCACCGCGTCGAACCAGCCGCAGCGACGGGCCCGGCCGGTGGTGACGCCCACCTCGCCGCCCGTCTTGGCCAGGTAGGCGCCCGACTCGTCGAACAGCTCGGTCGGGAACGGGCCCGAGCCGACGCGGGTGGTGTAGCACTTGAGGATGCCCAGCACCGTGCCGATCTGGTTGGGGCCGATACCCGCGCCCACCGCGGCGCCCCCGGCGGTCGGATTCGACGAGGTGACGTAGGGGTAGGTGCCGTGGTCCACGTCGAGCAGCGTGCCCTGCGAACCCTCGAGCAGCACGGTTTCGCCGCGTTCGAGCGCCAGATTCAGTTCCAGCCGGGTATCGCTGATACGGTGCGCGAACTGCTCGGCTTGGCCGAGCACCTCCTCGACCACCTGCTGGGGGTCCAGGGCACGCCGGTTGTAGATCTTGACCAGGACCTGGTTCTTGAACTCGAGCGCCGCCTCCACCTTCTGGGTGAGGATCTTCTCGTCCAGCACATCGGCCACCCGCACCCCGACCCGCGCGACCTTGTCCTGATAGCAGGGGCCGATACCGCGGCCGGTGGTGCCGATCTTGTTGTTACCGAGGAACCGTTCGGTGACCTTATCGATGGCCACGTGGTACGGCATGATCAGGTGCGCGTCGGCGGACAGCAGCAGGCCCGAGGTGTCGACGCCGCGATCGTCCAGCCCGGCGAGCTCGTCGAGCAGCACACCGGGGTCGACGACCACACCGTTGCCGATGACGTTCTTCACCCCGGGGGTCAGGATGCCGGACGGAATGAGATGTAGCGCGAAATTGTCGCCGTTGGGCAGAACCACGGTATGACCGGCGTTGTTACCGCCCTGGTACCGCACTACCCACTGCACGCGACCACCGAGTAGATCGGTGGCTTTGCCCTTGCCCTCGTCGCCCCACTGGGCGCCGATGAGGACGATTGCCGGCATGGTCGTGTCTCCTACGGTTCGACGCGCAACACGCAAGTGCTGCAGCTACCTGCCGTAATGCGGAGGAAGCCGGGAACACAGTCTAGCCGAGCCCGTGTGGCGGCCCGGGAACGGTCGCCGCGGCCGGGCCGTTGCGCGGGTCGTGGAGGGGCACCCTCTACACTCGTGGGAGACCGGTCCGAGGGAGGGTGTTGGGCGTTTGAGTACCCAGGTTCTCCGCTGTGCCGACGCACCGGTACCCATTGCTCTCGCCGCGCAGCCGACCGCGCAGACCGAGGCGGTACCGAGCACCGATCTGATCGACGAGATCCTGCCGGTGCTCGCGGCGGACAGCCTGCCGCGGTTGATCGTGCTCGGCGACGACGCGGCCCTGGCCGCGGTCCTCACCCATCTGATGCGGACCGAACGGTTGCACGTGGAGGTCGGGTACGTCCCGGTGGACCGGTCCTACGGTGCACAGGCCTACGACCTTCCCACCGGCAACGCCGCCGCCAAATTGGCGCTCGAAGGCTCTCCCACGGAGACGCCCCTGGTCCGGGACGATACCGGGACGGTCCTGGTGGGCCGCGCCAAGATCACCGGCCCGAACGGCGAGCAGCTCACCGGCGAGGCCTATGTCGACGACACCCGGCTGTTCTCCGGTTCCGTCCGGGCCATGTTCGTGACCCCCATGCTGGAATTGCCGGGAGTCCGGGCGAGTTATCCCCGCCGCTTCCGCCGCCGCCGCTGGACGGCCGGGCGCGCCGCGCAGCTCGGTACGCCCGGCGCGGTGGTCAACCGCGACGGTGTGCAGAGCGACCGGGTGGTACCGCGATCCACGTTCTACCGGCACCACGAACCCTGGCTGCTGGTCCGCTGATGCGATACCTTCGCCTTCGCTGCGGCCTCCGCGGGTCGCATGTGAGCCTTTCGGGGGAGGTTCGGTAGATGCGATATCTCCGCTTTCGGTCGGGCTTCTACGGTTCCGATGCTGCAGGGTGCGACCGGTCGGTGGAGCGATATCTCGCGTTCCGGGCCGGGCTCCGGCGTACCGATATCGTTCGGGGGAGCATCGGGGGGCGGTCGTGAGCGGCGGAGTGTCGGCGCTGCGGCGCGGTGCGGTGCGGCCCAGTCCGGTGTTCCTGCTCGTGCTGGCGGTCGCCGTGGCCGGTGGGGTGCTGGCCTGGGGGGCGGAGCTGGATTCGGTACAGGCGAAGGCCGGCGTGTTCGTCCTCGTGGTGTTCGGCTGGGTGGTGACCCTGTGCCTGCACGAGTTCGCGCACGCCTACCTCGCCTGGCGGGCCGGGGACCGCGAAGTGGAATTGCGCGGATACCTGACCCTGAATCCGCTCAAATACAGTCATCCGCTGCTGTCGATCGTGTTGCCGATGGTTTTCATCGCGCTGGGCGGGATCGGGCTGCCGGGCGGCGCGGTCTATGTGCACACCCACCAGGTACCGGCGCGGACGCAACGGTTGATCAGTGTGGCCGGTCCCGCGGTGAACGCGGTCTGCGCGATGGTATTGCTGCTGGTGGTGCGCTTGTTCGGCAGCGCGACCGAGCATCCGGCGCTCTGGTTCGGGCTCAGCTTCCTGGCCTTCCTGCAGGTGACCGCGACCTTGCTGAATCTGCTGCCGATACCCGGCCTGGACGGTTACGGGGTGGTGGAGCCGTCGCTGAGTTACAAGACCCGGCGAGGCCTGGAACAGTTCAAACCGTTCGGCATGCTCATCCTGTTCGCCCTGCTGTTCACCCCGTCGATCAACCAGGTCTTCTTCGACGTCGTGTACGCCCTCTACGACCTGTCCGGTGTTTCGGAACAGTGGTCACGCTACGGCGGGTATCTGACCCGGTTCTGGGCGTAGGCCGCGCGTCGGGCCGATCCGAGAGGGCCCGTCCGGCGCGGCGCCGGCCGGACGGGCCCGGATTCCCCGCCCACGGCCGGCGTCCAGGTATCCGAAACGTCGGGCGCTGGCGCGCCGTCCGTCGGCGACGCGGCGCACGGGAGGGGTCCCACCGAACCGGCCGGAGCCGGTGCGGTCGTGTTTCACATTAGTGGAGACCGGGCGCGCGGGCACAGGTAGTCCGCTACTCGAATATCCGCTGTGGCCGGGCGATGTGCGCGGTGGCGCCCGTATTCGCCGGGCGCGCCGGGCCCGGCAACCGGGTGGCGAACAATCGCGACCCGAACGTGGTCCGGCGAACGGTCCGGCGAATCAATTCTTCGGTGTCACATAGGGATTGGGTACCGTGGGTGGTAGCAGAGCCAGTGCGGACACGCGCTGCACCCCGCACACCTGCAGCAGGTCTACCAGCGTGGACCGTATCTGGGCGAACACCACATGCGCCGACAGCCCGGCCCCCGCAACCAGCTCCGGGCGGGCCTGTTTGGCTGCCGACCGCAGTACGCGCGCGGCCTCCGCGCGGTCGGGTTGCTGGCCCGGATCGGCGAGCACCATGCGGCGGACCACTTCCACCGCGGCGGCCAGCTGCTCCATTTCCTCGATCAGGCCCGGATTGAGGATCTCGTCGTCGCGAACCAGGGTCAGCGAGCGGCGCAGCAGCACCCGGGTATTGCGGACCGCGTTGTCCAGGGGATCGGCGGCGGCGCGCAACCGCTCCAGCCTGCCGCGCGAATTCCAGTACAGCGGGGATATGCGGCTCACCTCACGCCCGCCCTCGAGCGATTTGCGCAGCGAATCCAGTTGCGCCTGGGTGGCCCGGACCGCGGTGAGCGCGGCATGAACTTTGCCCGGGTCCTGTTCGAGTAGGCCGTGGGCGCCGTCGGTGAGCGATTTCGCCATGACTCCGAGAATCGCCGCCGCCTGCTCCCGGGCGCGGCGCACCGGATGCAACGGCAGCGCGGCGACGACCACCACCCCGACCAGTCCGCCGATCAGCGCGTCCACCATCCGCGACGGGCCGGCGCCGGTATCCGGCGGCATCAGGGTGGCCACCAGCACCGCCGAGCCCGAGGCCTGGATACCGATGATGGCGCCGCCATCGAGGAACACGGCCAGCGCCATGGCCACGGCCACCACCAGGGCGATCTGCCACACCCCGGTTCCCACCTGGGAGATGAACAGATCACCGACCCCGATACCGACGGCGACGCCGACCACCAGCTCCAGCGATCGGCGCAGCCGCGCCCCGAACGCGGTTCCGATGGACACCACCGCTGCGGTCGGCGCGAAGAACGGCAGCGCGTGGCCGACCACGTCCTTGGCGAGGAACCAGGCCAGCGCCGCCGCCAGCGAGCACTGCAGAATCGGGATGGCCGAGAGCCGGAGCCGCTTCCAGGAACGCCGCATTCGTTCGGCGCCCCTGGTCCGGGCTCGGGCCACTCGGGAATTCGGGTCGATCAACGCCGCTGTGTCGTTCAGCCCAGGCCGAGTTCGCCGGCCGCCCGCGGATCACAATCCTCGAGCAGGTCCAGGCAGCGCGCGTACTCGTCGGATTCCCCCACGGCTTTCGCCGCCCGGGCCAGCGCCGCGACACTGCGCAGGAAGCCCCGGTTGGGTTCGTGCTCCCACGGGACCGGGCCGAAACCCTTCCAGCCGTTACGGCGCAGCAGGTCGAGCCCGCGGTGGTAGCCGGTCCGGGCGAACGCGTAGGCGGCTACGACGTCATGGTTGATCGGGTCCGCGGCATCGGCGGCCCGGTCCAGGGCGGCTTCGGCCAGCGCCGCCCAGGCGATCGAGGCGGCGGGATGGTCGGCCGCCACCCGAACCGGGTCGGTGCCGGCGTCGAGCGCGTCCTCCGGCTCGTGTAGTTCAGGAAGGAGTACCGGTTGCGGTCCGAGCAGATCACCGAACGAGGTCATGGGCTTCATTGTGCACGGGTATCGGGAATGCTCGATAGGCTGGCCATCTACGTCACATTCTGTTCGCCAGCAACGAGGGGTATAGGTGTCGCACCCGACCGACGACAAGGAACCGATCCGCTCCGACTCCGACTCCGGCGCATCCGCCGGAGGCGACTCCCGCGCGAGTTCACCCGCCCCGGAGCAGCCGGAGCCGGCCGATCCCGGGTCACCGCCGTCGCGGGCAGCTGATGCGGCGACCGGTGATACGGATGCTTCCGATGCGGAAGCGACGCCCGCGAGCCCGGATGCGGCCGGCGGGTCACCGGCCGACACCGCGGCGGGTACCGGCGATGCGCAGGCCACCCCGGAGGAAACCGATCGGGGCGCCGACGCGGATACCGAATCAGCGGTACCGGTCGCGGCGGACGAGCCCGCTCCGAGCGCGGGGTCCGGGACGGACGCTTCGCCGAGCGCTGGTGGATCGGACGAGGCGGCGACCACCGCGGCCGGTGCCGATACCTCCGCGGACACGGAGTCCGCCGAGGCGGCGGAATCGCCCGCCGCAGCCGAGGCGACGGAGCCGACGGAGACCGGCGGTCCTTCCGAAAGCGGTTCCGCGTCGGCGGGCGACGATTCGCCCACCGATACGCCGGCCGAGGTGGCCGCGGCCGGGCAGGAGACGCCCGGGACTGCGGACGAGAACACCGGTGCGGATGCAGCCGCGACGACGGCGGGAACGGAGACAGCCGCCACGGAAACGGCCGGTGGAAGCGCAGAGTCGGACGGCGATACGACTGCCGGTACCGATAGGTCTGCCGCTGCCGACGCGACGGCGGAGATCGACACGTCTGCCGCTGCCGACGCGACCGCCGAGATCGATACGACGGCCGGGAACCCGGTGGCCGGAACCGATGTGGCCGCCGGGAACACCGATCCGGCCGACCCGGTCGACGAGGCCGCCGCGGCGACAACGGCGCCGGCAAGTGCCGGGGACCGAGTCGCCGCCGAGTCCGAGTCGGGCGACGAGGAAACCACGCAGAAGTCCGAGGTCGAGACGGGCGATGGTGCCGGTGGGACCGCGGCGGATTCCGCCGCGAAGACCTCGGATGCGGAGACCGGTGACCCGGCGGCCACCGATGCCACAGTCGAACTGGAGGCGCCCGGCGCGGCGGGCACCGAGGCGAACACCGTGGTGATCCCGAAACCGCAGCGGCCCGAGGA
>JABFXT010000466.1 GCA_013361595.1 Nocardia sp.
AGGACGTTGCCGCGCTGCGAGGTGAACCGTTTGCTGTCGCGATAGATCCGCACGGCCGGCTCGTGCGCGCAGACGACCCAGAAGCCGGGACG
This sequence comes from Nocardia sp., assembly GCA_013361595.1. Taxonomy (GTDB): domain Bacteria; phylum Actinomycetota; class Actinomycetes; order Mycobacteriales; family Mycobacteriaceae; genus Nocardia. Next base: position 93 of record JABFXT010000466.1, read on the forward strand.
GTCGGCGGCACCCTCGTGCCGGAAAATGGGCGTCCGCTGCCGACGGTCACGCCAGAATTCCGGCATATCCGCCCGCATATGCGTCGCCGGCTCGGTGAGATCCCAGGACCGCGTATCGGCCGGGCGCCCCGGCGGGGCAGTGGTGGTCATCTGCTCACCGGCTCCGGGTCCGGAAGCGACAGCAGCGGAGCCAACTGCGCGGGCGAGGGCGCGTCGAGCAGCATCCGCATCGTCATCTCCACGCCGAGCGTCTGGCGAATGCTCCGGGTGAGTCTCGCCGCTTCCATGGATTCGCCGCCGAGATCGAAGAAACTGTCTGCCGGGTGGTATTCGGGCAGGGCCAGGATTTCGGCGAAGAGCGCGCAGAGCGCTCGTTCGCCCGGAGTCGCAGGCTCGGTCGCCGGGCCGGTCGGCCGAGGGCCGCGGACCGACTCCGCTACGGCGGCGAAATCTGTCTTCCCGTGCGGTGTCCGCGGCATCTCGCCGACGAGTTCGACCCGGTCCGGCACGAGATAACCGGGTAGCTGTTCGACGAGGAATCCGCGCACCTCGCTCGCGGTGACCCCGTCGTCGACCACGACAGCGCAGAGGAGCTGGGTATCGGTCGCGACGACCGCTGATTGCCGGACGCCGGGCAGGCGCAGTGCGGTGGCCTCGATATCGGCCGGCTCGATGCGGCGGCCGCGCAGTTTGATACGCCGATCCAGCCGCCCGAGGAATTCGAGCTGGCCGTCGGGCATTTCCCGGACCAGATCCCCGGAGCGGTAGAACCGCTCACCGGTCGCCGGCTCCGCGACGAACGCTTCGGCGGTCTCCTGTGGCATTCCGAGGTAGCCGCGCGCCACGCCGAGTCCACCGATCCACAGCTCCCCCGCCGCGCCGGGCGCTACCGGAGCGCCGTCCTCGCCGACGATCCGCACTGTGGTGCCCGCAATGGCGTGCCCGATCGGAAGTGCCGGTCCGCCGAGCGGCTCGCTGATGGTGGCGCACACGGTGGTTTCGGTGGGCCCGTACGAGTTGACGAGGCGGTGCCGGACCGTCCATTCGCCGACCACCGCGGGATTGGCCGCTTCCCCGGCGATGACCAGGCGCAGCCCCGCGGGCATCCGCTGCTCGGGGATCGCCGCGAGGACCGACGGCACCATGATGGCGTGGGTGATCCGCTGCGCGACGATCGTCTCGGCGATCGCGATACCGTCGGTGAGTTGGTCGTGTCCCGCGAAGACCGCGGTCGCGCCCGCGCCGAGCGCCGAGGTGATCTCCGCGATCGAGGCGTCGAAGGACGCGGGCGCGAACTGCAGCATGCGGGAGCCGGGTCCCAGTTCCAGGGCCGCGGCGGTGGCATCGGCCATGGCCGGAATGCCTCGGTGCGGGACCGCCACACCTTTCGGCGTGCCGGAGGAACCGGACGTGAAGATGACATAGGCCAGACTGTCCGGTTGGACGGCCGGATACGCCGGACGGTTCGGTACCGTGTCTCCCGGCGGCGGAATGGTGATCGTGACGACGCCGTCGGGAAATTCGGGTTTCGTGACGTCCGGGTCCAGCAGGGCCACCCGGACCGGGCAGACTCCGAGGACAGCCGCGGTCCGTTCACGAGGCTGGTCCGCCGCCAGCGGCACGTATACCGCGCCGAGCCGCCAGATCGCGAGCATTGCCGCGGTGGTATGGGGAGTACGCCGCGGTGGTGTCACCACGGCGATCGAATCCGATTCGGCGACACCGGATTCGATCAATTCGAGACATATCCGGTCGATCCAGATATCGAGTTGTCCGTACGTCGATGTCGATCGGCTATCTTTCAGCGCGACTTCGTTCGCAATACCGGGAATACGTTCTTCCAACCGATGCAACCAGGCCCGATTCGGCGGTTGGAGCGGCACCTCATCAGGCGTTTGCACGACGGTGACTGTAATTGAGCAGATCGACGCGCGTGTTACATGATCACCAACAATGGGAACAGTCGAAGGTTGCTCATCCGGATTTCATCCCCCCGTCAGGAAGTCGGCGATCACCCGGTTGACCTCCTCCGGTCGCTCCAGATGGCCCAGATGGCCACACCCGTCTATTTCGACGTAGTGGGCCCCGGGAATCGCCGCCGCAACTTCACGGCAATACGGCGGAGGTGCCAGCTGGTCGTCGGAGAATCCGATCACCAGACCGGGCCGGGTAATTCGCGCGTAGTCGGCGAGCCGGTCGGGGGAATGGTCGATACCGAGCTGCGCCCGGACACCGGGGGTCGTGGCTGTGGACGCCGCGAATTCGAACATGTCGAGCCATTGCCGGGCCCGCCCGGGGTCGGCCAAGGTGCGCGGCGACAGATGCAGTGCCGCCTCGGCAGCCGCGCTGTACCGGGCCGGGAGCCGAATGCCCTCGTCGTGCAGCGCGGCCCGGCCGGCCGTGATCGCGAGCAGCATCGGATGCGGCCGGCCGGCCGTCGCCAGCAGTACCGCCCGGTCGACGAGGTCCGGATGGGCGAGGGCGAGTTCCTGCGCCACCAGTGCGCCCAGCGAGGTGCCGACGACGTGTGCGGGCGCACCCAGGTGCTCGATCAACCCGGCGGTATCGGCCACCAGATCCGCGAGCGTGATCCCCTCGGAGCTCTGCGTGGACGGAGCGATTCCTCGGTTGTCGAAGGTCGCGACCCGGAAACCGGCGCCCACCAGGGCGGGCACCTGATAGGTCCGCCATACCCGGCCGGGATTACCGCTACCGGCGATCAGCAGCACCAGCGGTCCGTCTCCGGTCTCCTGGTAACTCAATTGAATACCGTTGATCAGCGCTGTCGACATCGTGTTCAGGTCTTCCGCCCGGTCCGTACCCTCGACCTGCCGCCGAGCCGTTCACGCAGAAGCTAGCAGTGGCCACACCGCCCGGTCACACCGCACCCCGGGGAAGGGCGGCGCTGAACGCCACCGGCCGGGAGATCGTCGCCAGGCTACTGCCGGGCCATATGCATGCGTATCTCACTGCCGGTATCGGTGATCGGTTCGCCGGACAGGTCCACCGTGACGGTGTGCAGGGTGCCGGTGAACCGGAACGGTGGGGTGTAGTCGGGTGTCACCGCGGAGCCCGGACCGGCCCCCGCAGGTCAGCCCACCGGGGTTGAAGGCGACCGGCGTGGTGATCGGCAGATCGCCCTGGCCGATCCGGCGTCGATCGAGATAGAGCAGCGCTCGTCCCGGAGTGCCCTTGCCGTGCGGGATATCCGGTTCCCCGGTGGGGGCGAATTCGAAGGCGAGTGCACAACGGCCTTCGGGCAGAGGCTCCGCGGAAGCGACGTGGTACAGGGCCCGCCTGACGTAGTTGTGCTCGTAGTGCAGACGCCCGTCCGCGATATAGAAC
>JABFXT010000262.1 GCA_013361595.1 Nocardia sp.
GAGTTGCGGGCCGCGATTCTCGAAGGAGCGCAACGACTCCTCGACTCGCCGCGACCCCGTGCGCCCGGGACGCGCAGCCTCCGCCCCGCCGAGACCCCGCCCCGCCGACCTACACGCGGCCGGCCAAGTGCGATGACCTCGTCGATGGTGGAATCCGCCCGGCGCATGCGAGATTCTGGGACTTACACTGTCGACCAGATCGCCGCCGAGTTGGGCGTGTCCCGCGCGACCGTCTACCGGCATCTCACCGAGTCGGCCGATGACCCTAATACCTCATTATGAGATATTTATGAGACCGTTTAGAGCTGCCCGGAGTTCGGGCGCGCAATGTCGGCCGTGTCGACTACCTAGGACTTCTCGAAGCGGTCTTCCTCGTCCATCGCATCGAGCCATTCACCCGATCGGCGACCCAACGGACGATTCGCAGCCCAAAAGTCCACGCTGTCGACACCGGTCTCGCCGCATACCTCACCGGACTGACGGAACAGAAGCTGTCCAGCCGGCTCCCCGCGACCCTCAGCCAGGTCGGCCCCCTGGTCGAAACGTCTCACGCTGGCGCCGCCCCGCCGAGCCCCGCGCCCACCCCGGCTCTACCGTGGACCCGTGATCAGAACCGCCGCCCTGGCCCATATCCGTGATCGTCGCCTGATCCAGACCCGCTCGACCGGGAAAACCGTCTTCTACATGGCCGGCGGCAAGATCGATGCCGGCGAGAGCGCACTGCAGGCGCTGCACCGGGAGGTTCGCGAGGAACTCGGTGTCGGTGTCACCGAGGTGAGCGAATTGGGCATCTTCGAGGCGGAGGCGTACGGGCACACTGCCGGCACCCGGCTGCATATGACCTGTTTTCTGGCCGAGGTCACCGCGGCGCCGAGCCCGCTCGGCGAGATCGCCGAATTCCGCTACTTCACCGGCGCCGAGTACGCCGCCATGCCCGAAGTCGCGCCCGGCTCCCTGCTCGTATTCGAGCGTCTACACCGGCTGGACCTGATCGACTGGTAGCGACGCCGCATCGGCCGACCGCGGCGGGCAGGCACCGGTGCGACCGCCGTACTCGGTTCCGCCGCGGGCGGCCCGTCGTGCCGGTCGGCGCTACAGCGGCCGATCGCGGTGATCGGTGCCGCCGTCGGGCGCGGGCTCCGCGCGGTTGGTCACCCCGTGCTCGGTGCCCTCGTCGGCTTCCTGATCCGGTTCCGGATGCTCGGGCTCGAAGGTCTCCGGCAGGTTCTTCAGATGTTTGTTCATCGAACGGACCAGCAGGAACGTACCGGCCAGCAGGATCAGCACGATCGCCAGACCGAGTGGGGACGCCTTACCGAACTCCGGCCCGGTGGGCGTACCGGGCGTCTGCGCCAGCAGCGCGGTCGCGAATACGGAGAGCTGCACAGTCGCCATCAGCGGTGCTCATCGGTGATACCGGCGAACAGGTCGGTCTCCGGGATATCGGTACTCACCCGGGTCCGCGCCAGTTCGAATTCCTCGGTCGGCCACAACCGCTGCTGCATCTCCAGCGGAATCGCGAAGAACGCCCCGTTCGGATCGACCTGGGTGGCGTGCGCCCGCAGCGCGTCGTCGCGGCGCGGGAAGTACTTCCCGCATTCGACCTGCGTGGTGACCCGGGCCATGATGTCGCCGCGTTCCACGGCGTATTTCCGGGACCGGTCCAGCCATTCCTGTAGTGGAAAGGGCTCGCCCAGCTTCTCGTACTCCTCGGCGAACACCTCCATCCGCCGGATCGAGAAACCGTGGTCGTAGTACAGCTTGAGCGGCGTCCACGGCGCACCGGCATCCGGGAACTTCTCCGGATCACCCGCGGCCTCGTACGCCGCCACCGATACCTCATGGCACCGGATATGGTCCGGATGCGGGTAGCCACCCATCTCGTCATAGGTGGTCATGACGTGTGGTTTGAACTCGCGGACCACGCGCACCAGCGCCTCGGTGGCTTCCTCGAGCGGAACCAGTGCGAACGAACCCTCCGGAACCGGGGGCAGTGGATCGCCCTCGGGCAGTCCCGAGTCGACGAATCCCAGCCAGGTCTGCCGGACGCCCAGCGCGGCCGCCGCGGCCGCCATCTCCTCGCGCCGGATCTCGTTAATCCGTTCCAGCACCCCGGGCGTATCCATGGCCGGGTTGAGAATGCTGCCGCGTTCTCCGCCGGTCAGCGTGACGACCAGGACATCGTGTCCCTCGTCGGCGTAACGGGCTGTGGTCGCACCACCTTTGCTGGATTCGTCGTCGGGGTGGGCGTGCACCGCCATGAGGCGAAGGCCACTCACTTCTCGTTCACCGTCGCTCTCGGTCGCGGGTGTTCGGACTTCATTACCTATAGTTCCATCTGGACCGATTCTGTTCCGACCTACCCCCCGGGAGCACGCGATCATGACCGAGCCCACGCCGGACCCCGGGCGCGCCGACTCCGCCGGCTCCCGCGCGGCGGCTTCCCCCGAAGCCGCCGATTCCGCCGGGGACCGGTACGCCGACCGCTACGGCCGCCGCACCGCGCGGCCGAATCGACGGCGCGTGGGCGCCCTGCTCACCGCGGTGGCCGTCCTCGCCGGTATCGGTGTCGCCTACCTGGGCTGGGCACAGTTCGGTCCCGAGGACATCGAGTCCGAGGAGCTCGGTTACACGGTGCTCGACGATTCCTCGGTCGAGGTACAGATACGGCTCACCCGCGACGACCCGTCCGTGCCGGTGGTGTGCCTCGTCCGTGCCATGTCCCGTGACCTCGAAGAGGTGGGCCGGCGCGAGGTACTGATCCAGCCGACCGCGGGTGACAAGACGGTCCGGGTGCGCACGGTGGTCGAGGCCTCCGAGCGGCCGGCCTCGGCCGCCATCTACGCGTGTACCGACAGTGTCCCCGGGTACTTGCGCACCGAGTGAATTGTGGTTTCGGCGGGGCCGGCCAGGGTACAGCGATGGGGTACGGAAATCGGTCGAGAAAAGCGGACCCGCCGGTAAAAACTTCTCCGACCTGCCTTTTTGTGAATCATGCTAAAATGGCCTGACACACGGTTCCGGGGCTCGGAGCCGTGTTTGCTGCATTGGCGGCCAGCGCGGTCGATACCGGGGAGGCTCCCGGCGTCAGACCTGTCGGGGTTCTTCGGACTTCCCAGGATCGCGATAGCCGTCTGCTGAAGCATGCCTACCCGCGGGTGGGCTGTGCCGCAGTGATCAGGGAATCCCGGCCTGCCGGGGACAACTACTAGGGAGTGATCGAGATGACTGAGACCCAAGTGACCTGGCTGACCCCGGAGTCGCACGACAGGCTCAAGAGCGAACTCGACGCGCTCATCGCCAATCGTCCGGTCATCGCCGCCGAGATCAACGAGCGTCGCGAAGAAGGCGACCTCAAGGAGAACGGCGGCTACCACGCGGCGCGCGAGGAACAGGGCCGAGCAGACACGCCGAACCCTCCTGGAAGCGGCGGC